>NZ_LR734825.1 GCF_900010725.2 Planktothrix serta PCC 8927
GTTAGGGAAGATAGTCTTAATAAAAACCGTATGGGAAGTAATCAACCAATAGCTCTCGAACAGAAAAAAAATGGCAGTTATTGGGTATGGGAAAGTGGAGGAGTTTGTTATCTAATTCCTAAATACAGTCTCAAGATTAATCAATATAATTTTGAGACGATTCAATATATATTTGAGTGTGAGGGATATTCTTCAAATTCCCAAGGGTTTAAACTTCTTAAACCTGCCCAAGTCTATTCTAGTGATGGAGGAAAAAAATGGCAGGTATCTCAACTCGGTATTCTTCAATTTTATTAATTTAACAATAATTTAGAGGGGACAAGCCAATGACAGATTTAAACTTAAATTTAGAGCAACTCAATCAAAAACTCCACAACTTAGAAAATAGATTAAATTCCCTAGAACAGTCTAGGGAGTTAGAAAAACATCCGAATCCTATTAAAAATGGAGTGCAAATTACAGGAGCGTTAGAAATTCCAGAAGTTCAAAAATTAAGCTTATCAACCCAAAAGTTAGTTGAAATTTATCAGGATGTTCCTCAACTGTTGACTAGCTACGCTATAGAAGTTACCTTAACAGCCGATAGTTACCGAGGAAATACGAATGGAGAAATCTTTTTAGAAAGGTCAGGAAATACTAATTATTGGATCATTGCTCAAGATAATTGTAACTATTGGCTATTACCTAAAAAGAATTTAAAAATTAACATCCATAAACTCAAAAGCCTTAAATCCTTATTTAGATTTTCAGAACAACCCTTAGAAAACATTACTGAATTCACCCTGATTAAACCTGCTTTAGTTTCCCTACTCCCTAACGGACAGCAGTGGAAACTAGAAAGACTTGGTATTTTATTTTTAAGTAATGGTTCTCAGTCCGCTCAACTGCAATCTGCACTAGAACTGACCAACCAAGAGCGTGAGCGACTCCAAACTTCCTTAGAAGAGTTTAATCAAAACTATCAAAAAAGTCAATCTCAAATCGAGCAATTGACTCAACAAATCTCCCAACTTCAACAACAGTTCTTTCAACTCACCGCACAAAAAGAACAGGAACTCTTATCGTTACTTAAAACAAAATTTGAGATATTTCAGCAGCAAATCCAACAAACAGAAGAAGAACGTAGAGAGCTACTGACTGAATTCAAACAACTCTATGAAGAACATCAACAGATGCAGCTTGATATCAAACAGTTAATTCTACCGGAAGTTAAACAAGTCGAGAATAATTTAAAACAAGAAACCAATGAAAATTTAGATATTTCAGAAACAATTATACAACCAGAAGAACCAAAATACCCTAATGATTTATCCAACAATTTACGAGAAATTGCTCAAAACTTAACAATTCCTGCTGATACATCAGCCGCTTCTGTATCAAATTCTGCATCTTGGGAAAGCGTTAAACTGTTGCAAACTCTAATAGGACACACAGAAGCAGTACAAGCGCTCGCCATCAGTTCCGATAACCAGATTCTCATTAGTGCAAGTTTTGATAAACTGATTAAACTTTGGAAACTAAACACAGGAAAAGAGATTGGCAGACTCACTGGATATTCAAGATTTAACTGCATTGCAATTAGTCAAAATCAACAAATGCTTGTCGCTGGCAGTGATGAGAATTCCATCACGATTTGGAACCTATTTACGACACAGAAAACTACTTTTACAGGGCATTCAGACTGGATTCGTTCTATTGCTATTAGCCCTGATAGTCAGACCCTCGTGAGTGGCAGCCGTGACAACACCATCAAAATTTGGAATCTGCAAACTGGAGAATTCCTTCGTACTCTGAGTGGACATACTGGTGCAGTTCTAGCCCTCGCCATTAGTCCCGATGGACAAACCTTCGCCAGTGGCAGTGCTGACCATAGCATCAAAATTTGGAATCTGCATACAGGTCAACTGTTTTACACCCTTAACCGACATTCAAGCCAAATTTTATCACTCGCTATTAGTCCCGATGGACAAACCCTGGCTAGTGGGAGCAGCGACAACACCATTAAGCTGTGGAACCTGAACACTGGGGAATTGCAAAATACCTTAGTCGGACATTCAGGAAGGATTTGGTCTGTCGCTATCAGTCCCAATGGACAAACTCTCGCCAGTGGGAGCGAAGATAAGACCATAAAACTCTGGAAACTCACTACGGGTGAACCGCTTTGTACTTTAACTGAACATTCAAAAGAAGTCTATGAAGTCGCCTTTAGTTCTTCTGATAGCAACCTATCGTCGTCAGATGTTGGACTCATCCTCGTCAGTGGCAGCCGAGATCATACAATTAAGATTTGGAAAAGTGTATAAAGGAGGATAAACAAATGGCAAAAATTAAATTTCCTAGAGATTTACTGATTTTATTATTAATACCCTGTCTATTAACAAAGGTGGAAATAGCAGAAGCACAAGATCCCACTTCTACCCCTAGTTTAAGTCCTACACTAGAGTCTTCAGAACCCTCTTTCCCACCCCTATCTTCAGATCCTGAATTTCAAGCCCTTTCTAATCAAATAAAAGCTTTAGAAAAAGACCGCAATCAGTTAAACATAAAAATTAATAGTTTACAGTCACAACTGACTATATCACAACAAGAAAATCTCAAATTCAAAGAAAATGTTGAAAATTTAGAAAAACAAATTACAATTTTAAACAATAATGAAGAAAAACTCAAGCAAGAAATTCAAAACAATTCACAAAATTTAACAGGTAATTTAAAGAAATCAAAACTTTTATCTGCGTCTATTTCTGGCGTTAGTTTGTTAGTGTCTTTAATAAGTAAGTAAACAAAATTAATTACATAACTAGAAAATAATGATTTATAATAAAAAAACACTCTAAATCTCGAAAATCTATGATGTTACTTAAAGAAATCAATCTCGAAATGTTAAATCTTTTAAACAGAATAAGTCGCTCCAGTAAATTTCCTCAAGTCAGAAATAGAGCCCAATGTATAACCCTGATTTATCAGGGGTTTTCTCCTGAGCAATTAATGATAATATTCAGGGTCAGCCGAAAAACTCTATATAATTGGTTAACTCGCTGGGAAAAAAGTGGATTTGTCGGTCTATATAATGAAAAAGGAAGAGGCAGAAAAGCGAAATTAAACCCGGCACAAATAGCACAAGTAAAAGAGTGGGTAAAAGCCGAACCTAAAAGTCTAAATAAAGTGGTCATAAAAGTTTATAAAGAGTGGGAAATTGAGGTGAGTAAAGAAACCATAAAAAGAATTATAAAAAAGTTGAATATGATTTGGAAAAGAATGAAACGGGGATTAAGTAAAACCCCTGATGATTGGGAGTTAGAGGTGAAAATGCCGGAATTATTGAAGCTGAAAGAACAAGATAAAAAAGGAGAAATTGATTTAAGATATTTAGATGAAAGTGGATTTTCCTTGACCCCGTATATTCCTTATGGTTGGCAAGAGAAAAATTCCACAATAATTCTCAAAAGTTCTCAAAGTAAAAGAATAAATGTGCTGGGATTAATGAATTGTAGAAATGAATTATTTTCGGAAATTCACCTCCAAACAATTGATAGTGAAACGGTGATTAATTTTTTAGATAAATTCAGTGAAAATCTCACTAAACCTACGGTGGTTGTTCTCGATCAAGCTTCAATTCATACCAGCGATCGCTTCCTCTCGAAATTATCCGAATGGGAGCCAAAGAATTTAAAACTATTTTGGCTACCTACCTACTCACCCAAGCAAAATTTAATTGAAATCTTATGGAAATTTATTAAATATGAATGGATTGAAGTCGATGCTTATGCGAATTGGTCAAGCTTAATTAAATATCTGAAAAAAGTCCTTGATAATTTAGGTCAAGAATATGTAATTAATTTTGTTTAGGTACTTAGCAATCTCAACTTGTTTATATATTGGTATACATTCTCAAAGACAAAGAAAAAAATTTGAAATCTATATTTTAAAAAAACAAAAAAGTTTTTCTGAATTAGCTCTACAAGATATTTCTAAAATCAATAATTTTATTGAATATAATGAACCAAAATTACAATTAATAGAGAAACTTTTATCTAATGAAGAAACATCAAAAATTTTGCAAAATGCTATAGAAATAACTGGCGCACTAGAAACTATTGATAGAAGTTGGGTCGATTTTTCAGAAGCAGAATTAATTAATGCTTATAATACCATACCCAGTTTATTGTCACAAAAAGCTATAAAAGTTTCAATCAACCAAGAACACATATCTTCTACCGTAAAAGAGAATATACTGCTAATAGAAAGTCGCAATGGTAACTACTGGATAATAGGTAAGGAAGATGGAACTTATTGGCTACTTCCCAAAAGCAAGCTCAAAATCAATCCCTATAATATTAATACTATTCAATCGTTATTTGAGTGTCAGAGTTACGCACAAGGGGAGAACCGAGAATTTATACTACAAAAACCCGCTAGAGTTTCTATTCTACCTAACGGACAGGAATGGAAACTAGAAGAGAAGGGGGTACTTGATTTTAATAATAATTCTCAAGCTGACAGCTTATATAGTGAGTAATAACGGTGACGCCGACCATGCAGGTACTTGTGAAGAAAATCGGCAATATTAATTTATGTATCAATCACTACAAAATAAGACGAACTTATATGAGTTCTAAATAAAATACTAATATCCTATCTCATCAACTAGGAAAACTCTTGAGATCGCCTCTTTAATTAAGTATAATTATTTTTTCTCTCAGTTTAGATTATTTTTACTGCCAGTTTAGAGTCACAACTTTAGTTTAAAGGGCTTGAAGCATGGAATTTATAATGTCATTTATTGCATCAACAATAGCTAATGTGGTTTCAACCATAATAAATTCTTGGGTTTTCAAACAAGGTCATACAGATGAATCCAAACGGCTAATAGGAAGGAAGAAAGAAATACCTAACGCCAGAGTTTTTATCAGCGATCGCAGTCAGGAGCCAGATTTGAGTCTTGCTGAAAAGTTATATGAAAGCTTGACAAAAGCCAAATATCAAGTGTTCATGGCCCATAAGTCTCTTAAAGTAGGAGATAAATGGCCTCAGCGCCTTGACGAAGAAATTAACGCCTGTGATTACTTTCTGGTAATATTCTCACCCCAGTCAGCCAATAGTGAAATGATTATGGAGGAGGTACGACGAGCTAAGGAATTGCGCGATGGACGAAAAAATCGAAAGCCAGTGATTTTACCGATCTTGGTTAACTGTGAGATGAATTCACTGAACCATGATTTGCGCGGTTATCTATACGGAATCCAGTATCTAAAATGGCGATCGCCTGACGATACTTCTCCTATTCTCCAACAAATTCTCGAAAAGTTACTAGAGCAAGGTGATACAACAAGCCTAGAAGCTACAGTAGAAGCATTACCCCTCATAGAGCCTATACAAATAAACCCTGATACTCGCCCCTCACCTGCGGCAGAGCCAGAATTGCCGCCAGGAAAACCTACTGATATTTATATAGAGCGTCCCCCCATTGAACAACAGTGTTACGATGCTATTTTGAACCCCAATACTGCCCTAATTCGGATTAAAGCACCTCAGTTAATGGGCAAAACTAAGTTAATGGCAAGGATTCTGTATCGGGCAAGAGAGCAGAACTATCGAACAGTGCCATTGAGTTTTCAACTAGCAGAGGAAAAAATTTTCACAGACAAAGACCTGTTCTTACGTTGGTTCTGTGGGAGCATTAGCAGACAGCTACGACTACCGAATAAGGTAGCTGATTACTGGGATGACAACTTTACAAGCAACGATAACTGTACGGTTTACTTTGAGGACTATCTGTTAGCTCAAATAAACTGTCCACTGGTATTGGCTTTAGATCGAGTGGATCGTATTTTTCCACACACCCCAATTGCTTCTGACTTTTTTGCCCTCCTCCGGGTTTGGAATGAAAATCTAAATAATAGCGAAATATGGAAAAAACTACGATTGATATTGGTATATTCCACAGAAGTTTATATAGACTTAGGTTTTTATCAATCACCGTTTAACGTGGGTTTACCAATTGAGTTACCGGATTTCAACCTAGATCAGGTGAGGGCTTTAGCCAAGCAGTGTCAACTTGATTGGGATGACAGCAAACTGGAACCCTTGATAGGAATAGTGGGCGGGCATCCCTATTTATTACGACTGGCTTTTGATCGACTTGCAAAGAATGATATGAACCTTGAACAACTATTGGAAACTGCCCCAACAGACAAAGGAATTTACGGTGAGCATTTACGACGACTTTTGTGGAAACTTGAACAATACCCTGAACTAACTGATGCAATGAGAACAGTTCTGGCTACAAACAATGCAGTGAAACTAGAGAAGATGCAAGCTTTCAAACTAAATAGTATGGGGCTGGTAAATTTACAAGGCAGTAATGAAGGAACTGTCCGTTGCAATTTGTATCGTCAGTATTTTACTAAAACCTTGGAGTTATTCAATGAGTAATGAAGAAAATAAAAACTATTCATACAAAGTTGGCGGGAGTATACCAGTCGAGCAGCTTTGCTATGTGGAGCGACAAGCTGATACAGACTTGTATGAGGGATTGAAAGCTAGAGAGTATTGTTATGTGCTGAATGCCCGACAAATGGGCAAGTCTAGCTTAATAGGACGAACAATGCAAAAGCTAAAAAATGAAGGTTTCGCCTGTACTGCGATTGACTTATCGCAAGCTGGAAAATCTGATGCTACTGCACAAAACTGGTACGCAGGAGTAATTAGTGGGCTAAATAGTGGTTTTCAGCTAAAGGTAAATCTAAAGGATTGGTTGGGTCAACACGATTATTTGACTCCTGTGAATCGATTGAAACATTTTATTGAAGATCAATTACTAAAAAAAGTAGCAGAAAAAATTATCATTTTTATTGACGAAACAGATCACTTGCTGAACTTTCAATTCACCGATGATTTTTTACCCTTACTTAAGTCATGTCACGACGGCAATAATAATCCAGCTTTCCAACGCATTACTTTCGCATTGTTCGGAGTAGCCACTCCCTACGAATTGGCTCAAGATAAAACCAATATATTTAACATTAGTAAATCTATTAAACTTAATGGTATTGAATTTGATGAAAACAAAGTTGCGCCTTTAACTAGAGGATTACCAGAAAAAGTAGAAAACCCTGTTGCAGTGATACAACAGGTGTTAGATTGGACGGGAGGGCAACCTTTTCTAACTCAAAAGCTGTGTCAAAAAATTGTAGAGTCACAAATTACTATTGCCGTCGGGACTGAAGTAGAACAGATTGAGGATTTAGTACAAACTAAATTGATTGATAATTGGGAATCCCAAGATCAACCAGTTCATCTGAAAACAATTCGAGATCGTTTTCTGAATAGTAAAAAATTTCCTTCTCATGACCTACTAAAGATATATCAGAAAATTTTGCAACAAGGAGAAATAGTAGCTAATGATAATAGTCGAGAACAAATGGAACTCCGACTATCGGGTTTAGTTGTAGAAAAAGATGGTAAGTTAAAAGTTTATAACAAAATTTACGAGAAAATTTTTAATCAAGATTGGGTTGACAAAACTTTAGCCGATAACAACATAATGCCAATTGAACAAGAAATATATGAGGCTTTGAAAGCTGGAGAATTTTGTTATATGCTGAGTTCTCCATTAACAACAAAGGAAAATTTATTGATAAAAATTCAAGAATATTTTAAAAACAATAACATTCCCTACGCTGTTATCGATCCTATACAAATAGATAGTAATAGAAAAGCATCAGATTTTGATTTTCAATGGCGTGGTCAATGGTACAGTAAAGTAGTTGCGATAATTGAAAAGAAATTTGGCTTAGATTATCGTGCAAAAGAGTGGTGGAATAAAACAAAAGGAGAATATAAAGAAGATGTTCCTTATGCTTGTTTATTTAAAAAATACTTGCAATGTCAACTTCTTCATCATAAACATGACAAGAACTTAGTGATTATTTTCGATAAAATTGAAAGTATATTTGATGATTTAAAGTTCACAGAAGAAATTTTTACTATTATTCGAGACTGGTATGAACAACGCCGGAATAATAAAAATTATAAACGACTTACTTTTCTGATGTTAGGGGCAGCTATTCCTGATGGTTATGAATATAAATACCACAAGTCTATCACTGGGGGGTGGCGAACTAATCTGAATAATCCTTCGCCACCCCAAGTGCAGCCCATAGTCCAAAAAATAGAGGGAAAATTCAGAGATATAGATCCTAAAGTTTTGCTTTCAAGAATATGGGAATGGACAAATGGGCATCCTGTTCTTACGCAGAAACTTTTTCAACTGGTCTTAACTGATAACTCAGATATTCCAGAAGGTCAGGAAGCAGAAGTAAAGTACGTTGATAATTTAGTACAAAATATTATACAAGATTGTGAGGTTTAAGATGATAGAACATTTTAAGAAGCGTTTTAAAAATATAGGAGATTCCTTTTCAAAGGAAGATCATTTTATTCGTAAACGTCTAATAATCTATCGACAAATTTTAGAACGGGGTGAAGTTACAACTGATGATAGTCTTGCACAATTGGAATTGCTAAAAGCAGGATTATTAATAAAACAGCAAGGAAAGTTAAAAGTTTATAATCGGCTTTATCAAGAAGTTTTCACCTTAAATTGGGTAGAGAAACAATTAGTTCCCGATAATATCGCTAACGAAATATCAGCCTGGACAGAAGATGAGCAAATTCTTGCTGAAAAACTGCGTGAAATAGTTCTGACTTGTGAAGAACACATTAGACGAAACAGAGCTAGAGGGAAATCCGCAAGATATTATAAGTATTAGTCTTAGCCCCGATAAGAAACGCCTTGCTACTTTAGATAAGAAAGGCATAGTACGACAGTGGGATTTGTCAGGGAAGCAACTAGGTAATGAGCTAAAAACTCGTCCTAGTGTTATAGCTATAATTCTCGGTTCAGATAAAGTTTGTGTCACTCTAGAAAAAGATGGCAAAGCCAGCCTTTGGGAATTTTCAGGAATTGAAACTAAATTGAACGAGCTTGAAAAGAAAGTAAGAAGTGTAAGTTTTAGCCATGATGGACAGATTATTGCCACTGGAGCAGAAGATAGCATCGTAAAACTTTGGAACCTGTCAGGAGAACAGATTAAAAATAAAATTTGGAATACAAATAGTAATGGAATCAGGAGTGTGAAGTTTAGCCATGATGGACAGATTATTGCCACTGTAGGAGGTGACGAAACCGTAAAATTGTGGAATTTATCAGAAAATCAGGAAATCCCATTAGAAACCTCTGGCATTACAACAGTTGGTTTTAGTCTAAATCAGAATGATAAACTGATTGCAACCGGAGGAGATAAAGGGATTGTAAGTGTTTGGGACTGGCATGGACGACAAGTTGCTGAGTTTAAGGGAAGTTGGGACAAAACTGTAAGTGTAAGTTTTACTCCCGATGGTAAGCAAATAGTAGCCGCAGGAGACAATGGCATAATCCAGAGGTGGGATATTGAAGGATTAAACTCATTACTTGATCGCGGTTGTGACTGGCTGCAAGATTACCGTAACACTCATCGTAAAGAACGAAAAATACAAAAGATATGCTCCAGCTAATTTTTAGCAATATTATCGTTCCTACGACATAGTAGATAACTTCATGTCGCACGCGATTGGTGTCAGCTTCGTTATTTAAAACCATTAAAACTGTTAAGTAAATGGGTATAAATAACGTCAACAAACTAAAATCTAAAACCTTGATCCTGAACAACTTACAGTATTTAGTATTTTAACTTTAATTATGACCACTTACTTAATAACTTCCTTATCGCTTCTCCACTGAGACGATGCCCTTTATTATGGAAATCCAACACGGTGAATTTACCATTATTCCCCCTCCATTTCCCCAGCTAAAGTTAAAACTTGTCCATAAAGCCGCTCTGAAATTCTTGTTCCCTTTACCTGCATTTGATTTAAAACATCTTTAACACTACCCAATAAACCCCGACGCTTTGCTAATACTAAAATCCCCACAGTTCCAATTAAAGGTAACTTTCGAGCTATAGCAACTTTACGCGCCGCCTTTTCATCAATCAATAACTGAGAAGCCCCAATTTCTTCCGCTAAAACAATCGCTTCTGACTCTCCCAAATCTAAATTAAAAGACTTTTGTAACTCCTCAACTCCCTGCTGATTATTGACCGTTACAACCTCCAACCAAGCCAAATTCTGCACCAAACTCGCGGCGGGATGCTGACCTGTCTGTAATTCATCAAATACCCCCTGTGGAATCACCACTTTCCCAAAAATTTGAGGCAATAAATCAAGAAGTTCAACCTTGGCTAACTCACTAATAGGTGTTGTATCAGACACAATAATCATTTAAGAACCTTTGGGATTCAAAATCAATTCAGCTTGTTCAACTTCTTGACGTAATTCCTCCAACTCCTGCGAATCATCAAAAATAGAAATCCCCCATTTATTCATAATTTCAATCATATCTAACCGAGAAACCCCCAGAATTTTTGCAGCCCTACCACTGCTAATTTCTCCTATCTCCAATAAAGCCATAACATACCCCTGTTTCGCTTTTTGTAAAGCTTTTTCTCGATTCTCAGCCGAAACCTGAATATTTTCTAACGCTTCATCAGTAATTGTTAAAGCCATCCTCAAACTCTCCCAACTCTACAGTTATATTTTAACCTTAAACCCCAAACCCTCAACACCGAATCCAGAGCTTGTTCAAAAGATTAGATTAAAAGATGCTGATTAATTTGGAAATCATCCAACTCCACCACCTGACGGGGTGACAACCCCGTTAAAAGCTAGATAAAATCAAGGACATAGCCCTCAACCCCCTCTGGAAAAAGGGAAGTTTGTTGCGTCTAATTTGGATTAATTCCTCCACTATATCTCGAAAAAATTCCATTCCTATTATCCAAGATTGACCATATAAGCCAATCCAAAAACTACTATGACGGCGTTGTGAACGCTTTTCTTCTTTAAGCCGACCTATATATTTCTGAATTCCCTTACACTTAATGGCTTGACCTTGAAAGATAGCACAACTGTACGCTAGAGCAATCAGTAAAATCAACTTATTTAGACGTTGGGTACTCGCCTGGGTTTTCTCTAAATTATAACCCCCTGTTTTACAGTCTTTAAACATCGCCTCAATCCCACTTCGACATTTAAAAGCTGTAATTGATTGCTGTAAATCTCCGAGATTTGTTAGTAAATACCAACCTTCAGTTTCGGCTTTACCTCGGTATTTTCTTTTCCAATAAGCTGCGATATTAAATGTACCAAACCCTTTTTGTTTAGTGACTTTAACACCTCTCAAGTAAAAACGAGTTCCTGGCAATAAACCCAACTCAGACAAACGAGTGTAATCCTCTCCATCTGATTGAATATAACGCTCCTGTTTAATTCTTAAAACAAACTTGACTTGCTGCTGACAGAGCCATTGCCCTAGTTTCACACTTCCAAATTCTCGGTCTCCCAGTAGAATGATTTCATAATCTTTCAATAGCTCTAAAATGGGAGTAATTAGAGCTTGTTGTTCTTCTAAATTACTACTTCCCCTTTTATCTAGGGCTTGCTGAAAAAGATTTTCTCAGCTTGATTATTCCAACGTTTTACACGACAATCTAAATCCCATTCTATCACAGCTAAGGGAATTTCTGAAAAGAATAAATCTGAAGAGTTTGTTGATAAATGATCGGGGGACATTTGGGTTCGATTTGGGTGAGATTAAATTATACTTTTTTTGATGAGTTTTTAGCAAAATATGACAGTCATTCTCCATCCGAAAACTTTAACGGAAGCTCAATTAATTCAAGCATTAGCAACAACAACACAGTCGCTTCTCTATCCCAGTGAGTCGGATTATCCGTTTACCCTTAAAACTCTCAGTAGTGCAGATATTGGAGAGAAGCTGACCCTTTCAGAAGTGACTCGACATCTGTACACTCAACAGAAACTCAACGCACCGCAGAAAATCTTGAAACGCACCTTAACGTACTGGACAAAAACATTCTTCGGAAACCTCCCGCAACTCTTGATTCGTTATTCCGATGGCTCCTATTCTGTCCAACCTCCTGAGCATCCGGTGGAACTGTGGCGCACTCTGCATGGCTTGGTTTTCGATCATCTAATTCATGTGGCACTCTGGCACTGCATTCTCAATAGTGCAGAATCTGACCTGCATCTGATTGGTCGTCACGTTCTGATTCAGCATGATCCTGAGACTAACGCCGCTAACCTCCAACTCGGTAACTGGGTCGCGCTGTCTACTCGCATTGTGCAGACTTGAAGCATAGAAGATAAAACAGTCTACAGAGCAATTAAATGTTTAAGCATCTGAATGTTTGAATGTTTAAGCATCTGAATGTTTAGATAACCAATGGTCAATGAGTTGTTCAATGATTTGACTCATTTCCTCACCGTCCATTGTGGCTTGGGTTTTGAGCTTCCGGTGCAGTTCTCGTGGAAGGTAAATAGTAGTTCGGACATAGTTGGGGTCTTTGCTTTTGCTGAGTTTTTCGGAACTGGGTAAATTGTCTGGCGGTGTTGGTGTTGTGGCATCTTTGCCTTTAGCGACATTAAACAGATCATCAAAACGGCTCATGGTAGAATCTCCCGTCCAACTTGTTGATAACATTGCCATGCAGCTTTGGAGTAGGGATCATTGACCTGGCCAACAGAAATTCCTTCTAAGGCGGCTTTCTGAAACACTGCCAACCGTCTAATTCCCCCTTGAAAAATTGGAAGTCCGGCTTTTTGAATAGCGAGTCGGGCTTCAGAGCCACTACGATTCGGTTTGGGAGGAATCACAGTCAAAAGGATTTTATAATTACTCTGAAGACTATGCAGAGCATCGACCATTTGTAAGGTAGCTCGGATTGCTAAAGCATCGGGAGAAGTGGGGAGCACCAGTAAATCACATCCTTCCGCAATCGTTTTTAAGTCTTCGGGGTCGGGTCGGGCTGGTGTATCAATCACAATATGCTCAAATTGTCTGGCAAACTTGACCCCTTGTTTCTCATCCACAACTTTCACAGGCAACGCCCCCCGACTGGCCCAATCTAAAGCACTGCGGTTTAAATCTCCATCCACTAGCAGAGTGTCGGCTTTGCTTTGTAGATAAACTGCTAAATGCAGGGCAGTGGTAGACTTCCCAACTCCCCCTTTGAAAGAAGCTATTGTTATAATCATCTGGACATCTAAATGTTTAAATGTTTAAATGTTTCAAAGGCAGCAAATCACTCGCTCTGCTGTCTTTAATTATTTTATAGGTTTCTGACCGTTTAAATGCTTAGATGTTTAAATGTTTAGATGCAGAGATGTTTAGATGTTTAATCCCTTCCCAAAACAGAATAGGCATTTAGGTAGGAAAACGGCATCGCTACGGTGAAAAGGCTAAAAGACATGATCCTTATCAGCATCATCTAACCAATCCTCAAGGGTTTTGAGAATATCCTCCAGAATAGGCTGAGTTTGCAACTCCTCCGCCACCCATTGCAACGCCTGGGGAATCTTCAACAGCTTCATTAGTCGGGGTTTCCAATTCGGCTGAGTAAACAGATTCCAAAACTGTGTCCAAAACCGTTTCAGCAATTCCGGTGGTTCTCCGGCGGGTTGATTCTGCTCAGGAACATCACTCACAGAACAGTCCATACTATTATTTATAGACTGCGGTGTTCCCTCCTGTGAACGGGAGAGTTGCCCATCTCGGTCTAACCATTGGTCAAAGATATCGTACCGAGACAGGGGACATTCAAAGCGATAAACTCGTTGTCTGGAGCCGTCGGGTAACTTAATCTGTCGTACACACTTCAGAGATAGACCGATTTTATTCCTCAACACATCCTGAACAATCCGAATCGGCGAAGCTTTACTATCAGGACTAATCCCCAGATAATCCCTCATATCCCGACTGTAGCAAATCACCTTATCAGCAAACTCATGAATTTCTTCAGACTCCGAAGTAAACTCCGCATCCGGGTCAAATAAACGCTCAATTCCCAACAGTTGTAACACCTGGACTTGTGCCGATAACAGTTTAATATCTTGCAGACAAACTTTCCCTTCTCCCGCCTCTAACTGTTTCTGTAACTGTTGTTGATCTCGTTGAGAAACCAGTTCAGGATGCAGTAAATAATAATGTAACCGTAGCTTCGGATAATCCCCCTTCATATCCATCAACACCAATTCCGGTGTCACTTCAACACCTCCATAACGATAAGAAATTTCATAATGACGTTCTAAGGCTAATTCATCTTTGGTTTTCTGGCGCTTACTTTTCAGTTGTTCATATTTCATCCGAGAAACCAAGAATTGAGTAGCAATAAACTGAGCATAATTAGATTGATTAACATTCCGAGTTTCTGTGGCTTTCTCTAAATAAGTTTTAGCAGATTGTTCAAGATGATGCAGTTTCTCCTTAACCCCTTCCAAACCCGAATCCAAAGGTTCAACTTGTAAACGTTCACATTCTAAAGAAGTTTGCTCAAACTCAGACAATTCAATCAGATGCCCTTCCGCTTCTAATTCTCGAACTAAGGTTTTTCTAAACTGCCATAGACCTGCATTCACTCTAGCCGCAAACTTAGCCCAAACTTTAGTATGTTCAGGAGTTAATTGTTCATCAAAATCTATAGATAAACTTAAATCAATTTGTTGTAAAATCTGAAGATTACGTTTAAAAACCTTATTTTTAGTTACCAATAAAGATTTCCAATTACTAGCGCGATTACCAATTTGACCACAACCATAAGTCGCCGCCCAGACATGACAAGGAACATTCAAATCTCGAACCCGTGCTAAAAACTGACAAGCATCTTTAACATTAATTGCCCCTTGGAAAATTGCAAACACCGCTTGAAAATGATTAACTAAATCAATACTAACTCCCGTGCCAATTGTCGGAGATGTAATAATTATATCATAATCTTTAATTCGATTATTAATATCTTCCATACAACCAAAAGCCGCATGAGTTTCATCAGCCACAGTTTCCGAATCAATTCTGATAATCTTCAACTCAGGAAAAGATTCTTGCAGTTGACTTTCCAAATTAATACAAGAAAACTTACCTTTGACTTTCTGACTATCCAAAGCAATTAAAATAGGAGAGGAAGATAAACAACTAACATCTTCTCGTCCCTCGCCCCTCGCCCCTCGTCCCTCAACTAATTCATACAATTGAGTCACTAAATGGGACGGATTTGATTGATTATAAACAATAACTTTCCGTTGCTGACTGTGCTTATATTCATTAACATAAACTTGGGGATTAACTTTAAACCCAGCACAATCTATTAAATAATCAATAGCATAATCCGATAAATCCGCATCTTGAGCAATAATTAATCCCTCAGAACCGAGAACCGTTTGCATTAACTCGGTAAACATTCGACACAGAATTGCTCGTTTTTCTGTACAGGTTGAACTATTAAGTAAATGCCAGATAATTTGTTCAACTTCATCTAAAATAATAATAGCATCTTCCCATTCAGACGGATTAAACTTAGCTTGACTCAAAGGATGTAAACTATCAATACATAAACCAAAACCAAAGATAGAATCTTCTGGATTTTCCTGTCTATCTTCCACCCACACTAATCCTAAGCGATTACAAATAGAGCGCCCTAATTGAATCCGATGACTAATCACTAAAACTTTCCGCCCAATATCCATAGATTCTTGAATCAACGGAATTAAATTCTCAGTTTTCCCTGTACCTTTAGCCGACTTAACACAAACTAATCCTTGTTCAGGAAAGTCCAATTTGAGATAACGACTATTCAGTTTAATCGCAGGATAAGTAATTTCATAGTCTTTGCGATAAGCCCAATACTCTAAATCCGTCGCTTCTGTAAATAATTGATCAAATTCATGTTCACCGTGATTAACAATAAAATCATCAACCCCTTTATCGGGGCCAGGTAAACTGATGACCCAAACCGATGAAGGAGGAAAATCATTTTCCCCTCGTCCCTCGCCCCTCGTCCCTCGTCCCTGAAAACACTGACCAAGTTTCTGAATTTCTCGATTAACTGCAATTCGGGTGGTGCGTTTTTGGTCATGGTCAAAACAAATATAAAACAGTCGTCCCTCAACTTTAGCAAAGCGTTCTAGTTCAGGAAGCAGGAAACTCCGCAGCTTCAAACCCTTATTATCTCGCTGAACTCTTACCCCTCCGGTAATACCCGGTAAACCAATGGCCACATAACCCGCCGTCAACAACGCCCCCGCTTTTTTAACCCCTTCACAAATCGTAATGGGAATATTATTCTCTAGTACCCAGTCCCAAAACCCGATATCTTCCTGAGAAAGTAGGGAATCTAATAAACTATCGTATCCTTTGAGCAAATGCGCCGGGGAAAGAGTGAAGGGAAGCCGCCAATGAGCTTGTAGCCGTTGTGAATATTCCTGGCCATAGCCATGTTTGAGAGCAATTTTCAGACCAATACGCCAAGATACCGACAGTTGAAAGATGCTGGTGGCGACTTTGGGGGGATGTTCGTATTTGACAACTTTGATTTTTCCCGTCTTTAGATCGGTAGCCTGTCGAGGTTGGTCAGGTTTAAAACAGCCCCAGTTTCCTAGACCTTGACAATACCAGCCCCCAGCTTCCAGGTGTTGATAGGTGCGGAGGGTAGAACTATTGACTCTTCCGGCGTTGAGTCGCTTTAGTTTTGGCGAATAAATTAAATACTCGGCGGGTCGATATCCTTCTAAACTAACAACGTTTAAGCCAATAATATCTTGATGGACTCCAGAGCCTTGCCATTCGCTGAAATGGGACTCTTTGAGAAAATCTGGTTGGAATTTTAAAGAAAGACTTGCACCGCACCCTGTTTGTGTTAGTATATTCATAATATGAAGTGGGGTTTTTCGGAACCCTGGTTTAATGGACATTTATCACCCGCAGAAGCCTCGCAAAGATTCCTGTGGGTGATTTCAATTTAAGCCTAAATTCGTTTAAAAATCAATCAATCTCGTTGACATTTAACAAATCTCTACGACTCAGAAACTCAATCTCGCTGCGTGAGAAAGGCTTGGATTTAAAGCCCAAAGCATTAGACAATCAGGATTTTATTAACTTCTCGGTTGAATTCTCTACACGGTTATCTAATTGGGCTTGGACATTTTCTTTACGAATCTGAATTTCTCGTTCATCGTTCTCGGAGCGATCGCATCCCTCTGGCCTGAGAGACTTTATTTGTGCCAAGTGATGAATCTGTTCAGCAATTTGTTTAGCACGACTCCACTGAAGTTTAACGGTGACTTTCCAATCCTCCACACTCAAGTCATGGAGCAGTTGACAGACTTCTGGACTCACTCGTTCATCTAATCCCATCCCTCGCCACTGAGAAGCTGCGGAACAACCGGGGCGATTACAGAGTACAGGTAAATCTTCCAGTTCGTGAAATTCAGTCAACAATTAGATTCACTGTACCAAGAACGGAATGATTTATTAGTTAAACTGAATGAAGCTGAAAAACATTTAGTTCAATTCACAGATTTAGAAACCCAAGACCGAGAACGCAGTGGTGAAATTTCCCGACTCAATGGTCAACTTGAAGCACGAGAACGAGAAATATCTGGACTTCATTCTCAAGTTCACTCCCTACAATCAGCCGTTGGTGAAAAGCAGGTTTTAGAATCTCAAATGGAACAGTTGCGATCGCAAATCAAAGACGCTAACGAAACCATTACTCGCTTACAAGCCCAACAAAAATCCACTTCAGAAACAGCGAATGCGCCATCTCCTAAACTTGTCCCCCTTCAAAAACAGCGCAACTCCCGTAAGAATAGCGGATAGAATAGCGGATAGCATAGCAGATAGCAAGAATAGCAAATAGCATAGCAGATAATAAAAAATGTTATCCCGTAGTGATTAATCCGGTGATTAAATCGCTACGGGATGGAGTGGGTTGATGAGGGTGTAATCTAATGATAACCGAATTCCCACATTAATTGCTGCGATTTCTGTAAACTTATTCAAGGAAAATCTCATGGGAGAAGCTAAAAGACGGAAAAAGCTCGATGCCAATTATGGGAAAACATTTAATCTTGAATGTTTCATAGCTGCTGCTGAATTTAGTGACGCTCATGCTGTATATTTAGGCATTAAAAGGAGCAGAAACTCCTTTGAAAAACGTCTAATTTCAGCCCATGCTAACATTAATAAGGCTTGGGAAATCTTGGGTTATTGTCAGAATATCTTATCTCAATCCCGCTTTGCTCCTGCTCAGGATAACGACGAAATTATCCGTAAATTTTGCCTTGATTTAATTTCTACTTACGGCGATTACCCTTCAGATGACGCTACTTACGAGTTAAGAAATGGTAAAATAGAAGTCATCAATCCTCCGGTTACAAAAACTTATAAGGTTATTGAACTAGGAGATTATATTTTTGCTATTGGTAAATCTCCTAAAGAACCCTTTTTAATTAGCAACGATGTTGTATTATTTACCAGTTATGTGACGGCTGCTTATGTAGCTGATTATATCAACCTTAACAATCTTGATAAATTGACAAATGATGAATTAAAACCGCTTTGGTCTGAAGCTAATAAACTTCAAGGATTAATTAATTAGCTACCGCTTATTAACATTGATTTTGTAATATGTAATAGATAGATTTACACCAATGAAAGCTCTAACCATTCATCAACCTTGGGCTAGTCTCTTAGTTTGGAAAAAGAAACAGTTTGAAACCCGTGATTGGCAACGAAGTTATCGAGGATTAATAGCGATTCATGCCGGAAAAGAACCTCTGAGTCCCTTAGAAGATTATTATGATATTCTTTGGGAATTGAGAAACGATTCAATAAGTTTTGATGAACCTTATTTCAATTCAACCTTCGGGAAAATCATTGCCATTGCTACATTGAAAGATATTCATTTGATGACAAAAGAACTGATTAAGAAACAATCACATCTTGAGCGAGTGTCTGGGTATTGGGAACCTGGACGTTATGCTTGGGAATTCACGAATATTAAGCCACTACCTAAACCGATTCCTGTTCGGGGTCTACCTGGATTATGGAATGTTTCTGATGAAATTCAACAGCAAATTAGTCAGCAATTAAAATTAAATTAAGCGGAATTAGCGGGTCGCTCCCGCTTTAAAATTAATCATGTCAACCTTCGGAAAAATCCTCGCAGATGGCAGAAGAAACTTAGGTTTATCTCAAAAAGAATTTGCTCAACTTCTGCAACAACATTCTGTCAATATCGATTACAAACATCTAGCCAAAATTGAAAACAATCGTCTTGACATCAAAGCCCCTATTTATGATAATTTAATTGATGCTGTTACTGAAATTCTTGAATTAGATATCGATGAGTTAAAACGAATTCGTTCGTTAACAGAAATTGAAGAATTAGATGGGAGTGGGGCAATGTTTCCGGTGTATTGGAAGGATTGAAAATAATCTTGCTACCGCTTCTTGGGGTTAGTTCTATTAGGAATTAACTCCATGTTAAATACAAATTCTAATTCAGAATCTAAACTCAAAACTTCAATAGATACAACCTATTTACTGACTGAACAAACTTGGCTTTATGTAGTTAGCAGTTCAGAAGATGGCACTACACATTTAGTTTGTCCTGGTGCTCCGAATGGCAATAACGGATTTGTGATTTGCTTTAAACCCTGTCACTTATCTATTTTGGAATCACTGATTACGCAATTACAACAAACTCACAATTCTTAAGGCTGCTAGACACATTATGATTTTAGCTTTTTTCAAGAATTAACACAAGGAGAAAAACCCATGAACGAGAAAGCTTTAACTGAAATAAATATGGCAATAAATCAGATGTTTCAAGCCTTTGATAAATGTCAAGAAATGCAGAAACTTCTCAAGGATTCTTATAGCCATTTTCAAGAATCTAATGCAACTTCTGTTAATCGCAATGCGGCTTGTTATCAACAAATTCAGCAAACTGTCGAACAAGCTTATCAAGATTTATTCAAAGTAGCAGAAAACCTAAATCAGCAGTTTAGTCATCCTCCGATTCAGCGCATGATTCAATCAGCAAAAGTTAAACAGTAATTGCGTTATTAGGGGGGTCGCTCCCCCTGAATTTTAATAAGGGAAACTGAACCTAATTTAGCAACAATAATTAAATGGGCTACCGCTTTATGGAGAGAGTTTTTTAGGTTAAAATCATGAACACTATCACTTTATCAGATCTCTCTCAATTCACAGGAACTGAAACTTGGCATCGTCACTTTACGGGATTACTTTACACTGATGGTATTCAATATTTATCAGAACAAGCTGAAGCGCAGTGGTTGATTGATGCGATCGCTTCTTATCAACATCAACTAAAACGGGATGAATACCTAGCTGATTTTCAACTTTGGGTGCTGTCTGTTGTTGGAGAAGGAGAACGAAAATATCCATTTATTTTGCCTGAAGACAACTATCAAGCGGTGCTAACGTGCTGGCCAGATACACCAAAAGAAGGTGTAAAACCTGCTGTAATTCAACAGATTGAATACACGAAATTTCCTTTGATTGAAATCAAATTTTATGTTAGTGGCGGTGTACTGCTATTACCCTCGGAAAACTAATCATTTCTTACTCCCCTATTAAAGGGGGGTTTAAATTTTTCACGTTATTCAGAAGTTAGATTCATCTTCCACTAAACTTACAATTAAGCTACATCCCATTAAAACACGAGACAGATGACCTACACCCCACCCAAACTACTGAGCTTCGAGGAGTTTATCGCCCAATACGGAGATAATACACGCTATGAACTGATTGATGGAGAACTCAGAGACATGGAACCTACTGGCCCTCACGAAGCCGTTGCTGGGAATATTGCGGGTAGAATTTATGTCGAAATTTTTCGTGCGAATTTAAACTGGTTGATTCCAAAAACTTGTTTGATTAAACCTCTGAATGCTTCAGCTACAGCCCTGCGACCTGATGTGATAGTTTTAGATCAAGAAGAACTGAATCAAGAACCCCTTTGGCAAAAAGAACCCGTTATTTGTAACGGAAGCACCATCAAGCTTGTTGCTGAAGTGGTCAGCACCAATTGGCAAGATGATTATGCACGGAAAGTGGAAGAATATGCTTTTTTAAATATTCCTGAATACTGGATTGTGGATTTTCGGGGTTTGGGGGGAATGCAATTTATCGGCAATCCCAAAAAACCAACTTTTACTATCTGTCAGTTAGTGAATGGGGTTTACCAGCAGAAACAATATCGCTTAGGAGATCCTATTTTTTCTCCTCTATTGCCCAATTTACAACTGAGGCTTGATAATCTTATGCCGACCTGAATTCCTATAAATTTTGGGTTCACGCAGTAGCGAATTCAGTTAAAGCTCGTTTACTGGGATGATGAAAGCCCAAAACGATATCATTTTTAGGGATTCCAGCCGATAGTAAATCATCGACAACACATAAATTTGTAACATCTTCTTCGACCCAGATATTGCCGTTTTTAATACAAAGGTAGATGATGATATGTTGAACTAGCTTTTTATCATCCCAAGTTATACTAAAAATTCAACGGATTAATTTCCAGTTAATCCCTCACTACCTCCTGAAATTATTTACACAAGGCTAGGTTAAAACTCGCCCCTCGTCCCCCGTCCCTCAAACTAAATCATCTAATAAATTTGTAATCTCTCCCTGAGCATTCTTGCGGTTATCATCATAAATCATCAAAGTATTCAGGTCATGGTGGCGGCTAAGTTTCTGAACACGGCGGACATCTCCACCCGTAGCATCGAGGGCAGCGGTGATGGAACTGTGTCGAATCCGGTGCGGTGACATCGGTTTAGAAATACCCGCTTTCTGGGAAAACTCGCGCACCAGGTCATAGATACCCCATCCCCCCAGGCGATGCCCTTTGGTACAGGGGTCAAGGGTACAGAATAACGGTGCAGTTTTCCTAACTCGTCCCCTAGCCTGTAGCCAATCCTGAATCGCTTCTAGGGTAGCCAAACCTAACTCAATTTTCTCCTTCTCGGTGCCGCGACCCTTACCGTGTATCCACAGACAACGGTTATCAACATCCAAGTCCGCAACATTGGCATTAGAAATTTCACCCCGTCGCAACGCATTTGACCAGAGCAGCCGGAAGATGGCGTAATCGCGTTTACCTTTGAGGGTAGAGCGATCGCACAATTCCAGAAGCGTTTTCATTTGGTCAGTGGGAATACCGGAAGTGTCAGTGTAGCGGCGGACTTTCTCGTTTTTGATATCAGCCAGAGTGAATTTACAACGGCCAATGGTGCGGGCATAGTTAACTAAGGATTTAATCGCAGCAAGACGACGGTTAACGGTAGATTCTTTCAGACCCTTGTTAATTAAGTGTTGACGGTAGTTGAGAACCAGGGCCAGAGCATCAAACTGTTCTAAAGCTAGGAATTCCCTAACTAACTCCGGTGTCGGGTCACTATGGGCAATGAAACTAAAGAAATCTCGTAAATCCTTAGCATAGGCTTGACGGGTTTCGATACTGCGCTTATTGGCGAGTAAATCTCCCAAAATGTCAGAATTCGCTGAAAGATTACGGAAAAGTTTCTTACCTTTGGCAATGAGTCCAGACATATTGATTTATTTGCTATTCCTGCTATTCGTTATGCTATCCGTTATGCTATCCATTTTGCTATCCGCTATGCTATTCGTTATGCTATTCGTTATGCTATTCGTTACGTTATGGGGTCAAGGAAAGACTCGGCTGTAGAGAAAGTCTCAGGGAAAGTGTAAGGAATGTAACGAGTTGGGTCAATTGATAAATTCCCAAACCCTGAAAAAATGAACAAAGCAGTTGCTCAAAAGGAGAAGCCTCGATATTTGCCTTAAAAACGGAAAAACCGCCCCTGATGAGGCAGTTGTGATTTTAAGGTTGACAATAACTGATGGTTGTTTAAGAGGCAGCAAAAGCAATCATGAGCAGGGAAGTTACCAGGAGGACAGCAGCAGCGCCTTGAAGTGCATAGCGACTTTGCTGTTCGGGTGAGGGGTACTCAGCAAAATAAAGTTGGGGTTCGGTAGCGTAGTTATTCAAAATACCGTTTTCGTTGGTGGTGTACATGGTGTTTTTCCTTGAACTTGCTTGGGTATGTAAATTAATGTAACGCAATGTTAAAGATTGTAACAGTGACTTGACTCAACAACTGAGGTGATGTTAATCACAGGAGGTTTTGGGGTGAATTAATTAAAATTCCAGAAGGAAGATTTAGAGTTATATGGGTCAATCTGTAATCCTTGATATTTTCTGGAAGGTAAAGACTATCTCAAGGGTTTTGGTAAGTGGTTAAAGGGCAGACAATCATAAGCTAGTTGATCAAACTAAAGTAGTGTAAAATATTCCTTTCATTGTTATAGGTAAAATAGACATTAGACAAGTTGCCATTTCTTAACTCCATAACCCACCATGAATCAAAAAACCTATCAACTTCCTCTAACCTTCGAGCAAATTCTTAACCTTGTCCTCCAACTTACAGCACAAGAACAGGAACAACTTATTCAACAAATCAAGAAAAACTCTCCCAAAAATCAAAATGGAGACTTACTGAGTGTTTGTGACCGAATCGGCAGAAATGCCCAAGCCAAAGGACTAACCGAAGACATCCTAGAAGAATTACTCGCCGATGAATCCTAAACTCATTGTTATAGACACTAATGTTTTACTGAGTGCTGCCCTGAGTCCAAATGGAACAGCCCGTCAAGCCTTAGATAAAGCTTATCAACACTTTAAAATCGCTCAAAGTAAAGAAACTTACAAAGAATTAAAAACCCGAATTTACAAATCTAAATTCAATAAATATATTTCGGATCAAGACCGAGAACAATTTTTAGAAGTCGTTAAAAAATCTAGCCAATTTATAGAGATTACATCGGAAATCAACATCTGTAGAGATCCAGACGATAATAAATTTTTAGAACTGACTAAAGATTGTAACGCTGAATATTTAATCACCGGAGATCAAGATTTGTTATCCCTCAAAACCTTAGCCGAATATCAAAACCAGATTATAACTCCCAGGGATTTTCTAGCTGTTGATTAGTTCACATTGATAAAGGATAATATTTAACAACTTGCTCAGGAGTCAGACAACATCCGATTCAATGAGTCCAGACGATAAAATTAAGGAAAGTGATCGCTATCCTTACCTTGCAAGTCTTGGGTTATAGACGAGGTAGACTAATTTTCAATGATTGCTCTCAATGTCCCCATAGCGACTTCTCAGCTTCTCCCTCGTATTTTAGTGGTGACTTCTTGCACTGGAGAAAAGCTCTACAGCCCAAAAAACCAGTTAACACTGGCAGATTTCCAAGATCCAGTTCGGCTCCAAAAGCGATCTGAAGAACTCTCGGCTTATCAAGTTCCAGCAAGGCAAATGTATACTGGAACCCAACATTTACAAGTGATGGAAGGGGTCGAGAAGTTACGACGCTCTTTTGGAACTCAGGTGGTGAATGTTGTTATTGTTAGTGCTGGGTATGGCTTAATTTGGGAAAATCAAGAAATTGTCCCCTATGAAGTAACGTTTCAGAACATGAATAATTCTGAAATTGATGAGTGGGCTAATACTTTAGAGATTCATACCCAATTAGAATCTACAATTTCCAATTATGACTTAGTGTTTTTCCTATTAGGAGCCAACTATCTTCGTTCCCTTGCATTACCTTTTAAATCTAGATCTGATCAAACTTTTATTTTTTTAGCGTCTGGGAGTAGTCAGCAGTTTATTTCCGTACCAAATTCAAAAAAATTTATTTTACCGTTATCCAATGCAGAAGCTAAAAAATATAGCTATGGTTTAGTTGGCTTAAAAGGATTTTTATTTAAACAATTTGCTTTTAAAGTTGTTCATGATTCCAAATTGCTACAAACCGTTACTCATCAACCGGAAAGTTTGGGAAAAATTTTAGATACTCAACCTATACAACTTGAACTGCCTTTAAGCTTACCCAAAGTTTCCCCTCAACAGAAGCAGAAATCAAAAAAATCTAAGGGAAGATACTCAGATGGATTAATATCTATTCCTCATTTACCGCCTGCGCCTAATATTTCCTTGGGAATGCAATATTTTATTCCTGAATGGGATGATCGGGTAGATCCAAATTTTAATTTTAAAACAGATACTTTAACCCCGAAAAGAGAACCCTATGAAGATTGGTATGCTCATCAAATTTATCCTCAACCTAACTATGATGGAATTTTAGTCTCTAAGGTTGTCGTAGATAAAAGCCGGAAAAAGAAAAACTATGTTGAAGAATTCGGAATTCATAAAGCTTTACGATATCAAGGAGAAATTTTAGGAGATTGCGGTGCTTTTGGTTATATTAAGGAAGAAAAACCTCCTTATAAAACAGAAGAAATTTTGGATTATTATACTGGCTTAGGTTTTAATTATGGTGTCAGTATAGATCACTTAATCGTAGGGGATTTTGCTAAACCTGGAAGTCGAGAGTTTCGATTTGGCTTAACCTTAGACAATGCTTTAGATTTTATTGAAAAATGCCGAGAACGAGGATACGAAAAATTTACCCCCATTGGTGCGGCTCAAGGATGGAGTCCTGAATCCTATGCTGAAGCGGTTAAAGAACTGATTAATATGGGTTATGAGTATATTGCTTTAGGGGGAATGGCTCGAACGCCTAGTCAAGATATTATAGATGTTTTAATTAAAATTCAACCTTATTTAAAATCAACAACACGGTTACATTTATTTGGTGTCGCTCGACTAGATGCAATCCCAGCATTTCGCCATTTAGGTGTTACCAGCTTTGATTCCTCTGGCCCTTTAAGGAGTGCTTGGTTAGATCCTGATGCCAATTATCAAACTATAACAGGAAAAACCTATGCCGCAGTTCGGATTCCTCCTGTTGGTAAGAATGGTTTGCGTGTTAAGCAAGTTGTAGATGCTGGTATAGCAGAGCGGGAGGAGTTAAAAAAGTTAGAGCAAAACTCTCTCAATGCGATTCGAGAATATGACAAAGGTAGGTACTCTTTAGAAGAAACATTAGAGGTTTTATTAGCTTATGATTACCTGTTGGAACTTCCTCGAAATGGTAAAGTTAGTCCCGTTGCTGCGGAAAGACGACAACGCCAGCACGCTATAATGTATCGAGAACTTTTGGAAGATCAACCCTGGAAAAAATGTGATTGTGTGATTTGTCAAGAACTAGGAGTTGAAGTAGCTATCTTTCGAGGAAATGATAGAAATCGCCGCCGAGGATTTCATAATACTTATGTTTTTTATAAACGCTTTAAAGCATTAATCCAAAGCTTGCAGAACAAGTTAGATTAATTTTAAAATTATTGATTTAGGATATAATAAATTTATCGGAATATCCTGCTAACCGATAATGAATTTTATCTAAAATATGTTAATCACAGATGGTTTAGATAGAGAATTTTTACCTGTTTTTTCTCTCAATGACTTTCGATTGCTTAAAAGGTTAGATAATCTTGAAGGAAATTATGGGATTTTAGCTCCTATCTCTTGCTATCCCAAACTGTTACATCGAATTCGAGAGAGAGGCAAACCTTTTTTTATTGATAGTAATATTTTTAAGAATTATGAGTATCCTTGGTATCAACAGCTTCAATGTGAATTTAAACAGGGACGTTGGATTAGAGAATATCGGTTAGCCGATGAAAATCTATTACGTCAAAAAGTCAGAGATTATTTAGCAAAGTGTGATCAGTTTAGTCCTGATTATGTTTTTGCTCTCGATATTCTAGGTGAACCTTTATTGTCGCTTTATTTAGCTCGATTGAGTTGGGAAGAATATTGGCAAAAATCGAGAAGTTATAACTTAATTGGGGTTGTTCAAGTGGGATATTCTCTCTACAATTGGGCAAAACCATTGATTCCGCAACTTGACTCGTTACCTCCCCATTACAACTCTCCTAAAAGCTTTCTAGGAACTTTAATCAGTGAATACCGTAACATAGGTTATCAACATATTGCTTTAGGGGGTCTATTAAAACTTGAAAAAACGATATCAACAGGTTTGAGATTTGGTTTATTACCCCATGAACTCGATGAACTTTTGAGTTGGAGCCGACCTAATTTTGTACTGGGAGGATTAGCTTTAGGTCGTGTAGAAGTCTTAAGAAAACACCGAGTTTGGGCTGATTCAACGGGTTGGTTATGGTGGGATGCTCGTTATGAACCAGAAAGGTTTAGTCAGCGTAATGCTTTACAGGAAGTCTCGGCTTTTAACTAAACTGAAATAGGCACTAAACCCACAAACTCGCATAGAATTTTATGGCAAGCACTGATAGTAGTTTTGGTATTGGAAATAATGGGTTCTCCGCTACCTCCAATACTGGTAACACCTCGTTCATGCCATAACTGATTATTTTTCTGCCAATCAATTTCCCGTAATCGACTTAACCATTTAATTAGTTCCTCACTCGGTACATTTTCTTTATAAAGATCATGAGCTAACATTCCCAAAGCTTGGAACACAACTGCCGATACTGCTAATGACTCCTGTTTTGTTTCAAAGCGCTCTTCTGGGTTTTGAGGTCTCCAAGGATCATCAGGAAGAATTGAGGCAACTCCTGCCCAAAATGTTGCCGTCCAATCCATTAAAGGTTCTAAATTATCCTTAGATTTAAGATGAGGAAATGTATATTGAGTCGCCTTGACTAAGGTTGAGAAAGTTAGCAATTTAGAACTTTTTCCCAAGTTATTTTCCACCATTTCTACATTATTACGAAATTGGGGAACTCGCTCTAATAGATTTTTAGCAATTAAAACGAAAGGCGAGCGGCGATCAAAGGTATGGGACAGGGATACGCTAGGTCTTTGCACTAACAGGTTTTGATCACGAAATGCTTGCCGTTCATCTTCTAGGGACAGTCCCGCATACAATAAAACTCCTACCTCTAGTTGAGAAACAGGGGTAGGGTTTAGCAGGGGATGATCTTCAATCTCTTTGAGAGCCAGACGAATACCGAAGCATCGATGTTGACCGTCGGTGAGTCGCAGAGATACGGAATGGTAAGGAAGAGAGATATATCCATTCTGATAAACAGGTGCAGGTTGGACATTAACGCAAATCGGCGGGAAAAATGTTGTGCCATCTTCATAAGTTTCCAAAATGTATTGAGCGATCGCTTTAACACGGGTTGGGTTCAGTTTCCGTTGAGCTAAGTCCGGTAAATCAGGATCATTGGGGACATAAAGATGGTTGTCATTCAGTAACCGGGCAATATCGCCAAACGTTAGCGTCCCTACATAACTTTGATGCTCCTCTTTTGACCCACGCTGCACAGGAACAGCCTTCATCACAAGCTCCATAATTAATTCCTCGTTTTGCAAAGGTAAACCACATAGCTTGTAACCATGTATACATGGTGGCAAGTATCCTGTCAAGACCACTAAAATACAAAGGTTATTTATTGATAGAAGGAATAAGCTTTGCCTTCAACAGTTCGTGTTCCAGTTGACCTTTACGAAGATCTTCGCCAAATCCGACTTTCACTCGAAAGCAAATATCATGGTGCTGCACCTACTATACAAGACCTAGTTAGTGTTGCTATGAGGCGTTTTATATTGGATTGGAAAAATCCTGATATTAAAAGTGAACTGCTAACAGAATTATTAGAAAGCCGTAAAGTAGCTCGTTCTCAAATGGGAAATAAAAAAGAGGAAACGAGCTAAATTTTTATTCTAACAAAAGTGGCTACAAAATAATCTTGTAGTTAATTGATTAAAGAAATCTTTTAATAAATTCCACCCAGTATCATAACCAGGCTAATTCAATCATGCCACTGACTTACAATGATTTTCGAGTTTGTGTTCAAGCTTCCGTAACTAAATTTACGCAAGGATGGTTGAATAATGAACAGAATGATGCAGTTATAGCGCCACCATCACCACCAGTATTTATTGTCGCTGGGCCAGGTACAGGAAAAACTACTGTATTAGCTCTACGGGTACTCAAACATATCTTTGTTGATGGGTTTTCGCCTAATAGTATTATGGCAACAACGTTTACAAAGAAAGCTGCATCAGAATTGCGATCGCGTATTTTGTCATGGGGAGTAGCAACTCAACAAGAAGCGATACGCCAAGCTCAAACTAATGGGAATTCGCAGAGAGCCCAATGGCTCCGGTCTCTTGATATTAATCAGGTAAAAACTGGAACTCTGGATTCTTTAGCTGAAGAAATGATAACTGATGATCGCCGTCCTGGTGAAATTACACCTACTGTAATTGAAAGCTTTATGGCAAAAGGATTGTTGCGAAAGAATGTAATGTTCTTAAGGGGACGACATAATAACAATACATTAACAACACACTTAAACAACTTTAACAATCAATATTTTGGTATTAACTCTTTGAGTAGTAAGCTCAAAGTTTGCCATTCGTTTGCAGATAGAGTCTTACATGATGCCGTAGATATTAATAGTTATTCAACCCAAGGTCAAGGACATCAAATACTTGCAGATATTGTAAATGATTATCACAATTATCTCATAACTCATCAGCTTATGGATTTTGCTCTTCTTGAGCAAGAAATACTTAATCGTCTTCAAGGAAGAAGATTACAGTCAACAACGCAAAATCTAAGGGCATTATTAGTTGATGAGTTTCAAGATACCAACTATCTTCAAGAGCAAATCTACTATCTCCTATGTCAAAACTCCGATGCAGCCCTTACAGTAGTAGGAGATGATGATCAATCCATTTATCGTTTTCGAGGAGCTACGGTTGAGATTTGCGCTAATTTTTCTAATCGAATCCAAACGGTTTTAGGAACTCAATGGAACCCGATCCGAATCAACTTAATTAATAATTATCGTTCCACTGAAAGAATTGTTGAATTATTCAATCACTTTATTGCAGCAGATCCAAATTTTCAAGGCGCACGTGTTCCCAATAAACAAGCTTGTATTGCTTCTGCTAATTGGGTTAGTAACCCAAGCCAGAATATTCCAGTTTTAGGAATTTTTCGCAAAGACGTACAAATACTGGCTAATGTTATTAGTACACTATTAAATGATATTTTTCGTGATAATGGAAGAACTATAACTATCTCAGGAAATCAACAATTTACTATTCAATGTAATTCTAATGGTGGTGATTTTGGAGATGCAGTTTTATTAGCTGGTAAAGTACAGGAAACAAAATATAATGGAAATCCACGTTTACCTTTACTGATTCGTCAACAGCTTCGGAATTCTGGGGTAGATGTATTTAACCCTAGAGGTCGTGATTTTGCTACTATTCCAGAAGTTATGCAATGTCTTGGAATTATGCTTGAGTGCATTGATCCTAATGGAAGACTTCAAAACTCAATTACAAGTATCAAACAAGGAACTAGAAATACCCTGAACAATTGGCGAACTGCTGGGATACAATTTGCTCAATCTAATCCAGTACCTAATCAACCTAATACTAACAGCCTTCAACAATTTCTTGCTGACTGGGCTAATCGAAACGCACCAAATATGAGTCGCTGGCCTAGTGAATGGCCTTTGTTAGAATTGTTATTTACGGTTGTTACTTGGTTTCCTCTTTTTCAAAGAAGCCCAGAAGGGCAAATTTATGTTGAAACTATCGCTCGTACAATTGTTGAAGCTAGTCAAGTCTCTAAATATCGATCTGCAATTTTATCAGGTACAAATTATGATGATAATTCTGTTAAAGATGCAATTAGAGAAGTTTTTGAACCAATTGCTGAAGGGGATGTAGATGTAGATGAAGAAATTATGCCCTACGTTCCTAGATCTGTTTTTCCAATTATGACGATTCACCAAGCTAAAGGATTAGAATTTCCTTTAGTAATTGTTGATGTTGGTAGTGATTTTGCCACAAACCATAAAGAACAAAGATATGTTCGTTTTCCTGACCAAACTTCTGATTTACATCTTACAGAGGATGAAATCGCTAATTTTTCCCCTGTAGGCCAAGCCAGATTACAACGAACAGGAATCGATAGAGCTTTTGATGATCTTACAAGACAGTATTTTGTTGCTAAGAGCCGACCTCAAAATATTTTGATTCTTGTTGGATTAAGAACTCAATTGACATCGAGACCAAAACAAAATTCTTATCAAGTCCCATCCGTTGCTACAGGGGATCTAAGGAACGGTGGACGTACATATCAATTCATAGATGCTGTCAATTGGACACCTAATCATCCAGCTAATACCATTATATTAATTTAGGAGAATACTATGCAACTTCCAAGCCGAGATCTTCCTTTTGAAGTCCCTAAATATAGCCTAACTGGAGATGTTTTATCTTATCAAAGATGTGGACTACAATATCGTTACTATAATCGTAGTTCTCTTCCACCATCTCGTCCTGTTCAGCTTTGGACAGGTGAATTTGTACATGGAATGATGGAAGAGATGTATCTTCATTGGCAGCAAAATCGTACCCCTTTTCCTTGGCCTTCTAATCAAACTCCTTGGGGGGGAAGCTTTTCCACTTCACCTAATCCCAATAGAGTTAATTATGATCTAGGTGTATTAGGAGATCAAGTAGAGGCTCGACTTAGAGCATCTGGCAAAACTCCACGAAATAGAGAGGCTAGAGATTCTGCATATCGTCGTGTTGAAGCAGCGATGAACTTACTTGTACCTCATTTATTTCCGCTTATCACTGCGGTAGAAGAAAAGTTGAGTAGTACAAGGCTAATGCCTATTGCTGGCATTAATGCTCCCCCAGGACAACAACCTCGCGGTGATCGATATGAACTTACGGGGGTGGTTGATGTTATATCCAGTGTTTCATTAATTTCACAACAGGATAATCCATTAGTACAAATGATTAATAGTCAAATTCCAGGGCTATCTGGTCAATTTGATGTGATTGTAGATTACAAAGCAGCACGTCGCCCCCCAATGACACCACCTCCTAATAGCAAACCCTATTGGCAACATGAAGCTTGGCAAGTACAAACCTATGCTTGGCTTCGCGCCCAACAACCTAATACTAATCCTGTGAGGGCAGGAATACTAATCTATGTAAATGAATTATCTCCCTCTCAGACTGATTTAAACGAATTAAAGCGAGAAATTAACCAGGGATTAACAGATATTTTCCCTAGTTCTGGTAGTGCTGACGATTACGCATTAGGTACTTGGCAATCAGGTTATGGTCAACCTCTTCCAAGTTTTACAAATAGTTTTCTATTACAAAGAGCAATCAGAATTGTTTCTGTTGACCATACAGAAATTAATCAAGCAGTTACCGAAATAGACAATGTAATTGCTCGAATAGAAGGATGCGCTCTACATGAAAATGTGACAGGAAATATTCCTAATAATTGGAATGCTGATGGTGGTGATGGTGACTGCGATGCCTGCGATTTCCGTCGATTTTGTCCGAGTCCAGCATCAACTCGTCAAACGGGGCAACCTCCTCGCCCACCAGTTGCTCCTGGTTAATTATTGACTTTTATTGAGTTAAAATTGGGGTAAAAGCAAATGTCTTGGGAAAACCTTGAAAACATACTTAGTCTGTTACTTACTGAATTAAACCAGCAAAATTCCGTACAATCTCCCCAAGAGATTTGGGATTCCTATCAAAGTCAAATTCAATCTCTTATCGGTGAACACCCTCAAGAATTTGTTACCTTGTTAATTCACTAACTTCAAACTGTAACCCTAACATTTGAAATGTGGGCATCTGATAACGGTAAGAATCATTTCCTAGAAACGTGACATTGGAGCCAAGAAAAGATAAGTTTCCTTCTCTGGTAAAACTTGTAAATATGACGTTTGTGAGATGATTTATTTTTTAAGATCAGTTTGTGCATTCTTTCTTAGATTAGAAATCATCATCAAACCCATGTTTTAATGGGTCTGAAGTTAGTGATCGCCTCGCTTTTGATGAACATAGTGCATTTTTTTCTCTTTTATCAGGTTCTTACAGCTAATTTTTTTGAATTGCATAACAGAAATGACCGATCACAGGAGGATTTTTTTCCATTAATTCCGTTGTCAGAGTTTTTAATCCTTTCAAAAAATCAGATAAATTATGAGTTTTTGAACCATCATTTTCACCATTTTCAATGGAAACACTCCACTCTTCCCACCAAGCCGGTTCTTGTAAACTCTTAGCTACCACATCAACAGTGAACAAATAAATTCCGGGTTCTGGGAAAGAGTCAGGTCTAAGAGTAGTGACAAAACTCAACTGATTATCAGTTTGTTTCCATTCATTGAGTTGCAGTGCTGTTTTTGCTGGAGAGTTATTAGATTGATCTTTAAATTGTTTTTCCCATATATCAAAAGCTTTAATTTTGAAGTTAACATCAATAGAATTAGGCTCTAGGGTTAAAGCGTAGTTTACAGGATTCAAAACAACGTTATAATTAATTTTAAATTCTTCAGTAGAATTTCTATCTATTTCCCAAAGCTGAAAATTTTCATTGTTCTCTACTTCTACTGATATTTTACCATTATTAAGAGAATGGGGTTGCTTTAAGTCTTGTGGGAGTGGTTGTTCAGCCTCACTAATAGAGAAGGGTTTACTGACTAGATTCTCTGGGGAAAAAATGATGAATTTGCTGTCTTCTAGTAACTGACCTCCATCACGTTTGAGTTTGTCAAAATAGTAACTAATATCCTTGTAAGGCCCTAAAAATAGAATATAAAAGGGACGAAATTGTTCAGGCTTTTTCCCTTCAGTTGTATAAGGAAAGGTTTCTAATGTGTTTCCTACCTCGTGGTATACAGTACCGTTAAATTCACTTTTGATTGCTACAATACCAACTGCATATCCTTTTCTTTCCTGATTGAGATAAGTTTCTTTAATTTTCTTGTTGAGCAAAGTCACATCTTCGTTATTTTGATAGAGATCAGTGACCATTACAAAAAGTTTATCTCCATTTTCGGGAGGGGTAATAGCAGCATCAATTCCGCTTGACACCCCAGCTTAGGAATTTGCTTTTTGGGTTGATTCAAATATTAGATGTCCCCAAAATTATCGGTCTAAAAATCAATAAAAATCAAGGATGTTAAAATCCCTGGTTAAAGTCAACTGAGAGGGATGCAAGTCAACAACCCACCACTGACTTGAGTTATTGTTCAGTGGGGGCTTGAAATACAGCCCTAGTTGACCCGCCTAAG
>NZ_LR734826.1:0-56029 GCF_900010725.2 Planktothrix serta PCC 8927
AACAGGGAACAGTAAGAAGTGAAAGGGTTTCAAGATTTAGAAATGTCCTAACTGTAATGCGTAGCGCTATAACCTAATCTCAACTTAAAGGTTGGGATCACAAGATTTCTAGTGTTAAGCTGTTAGGGCTCTAAATCGGGAATTCAGAGATCAGATTTTATCGATTATGATTGATTGCGAATAGTTTGAGCCATTAAATATATTGTTGTCCATTCCTGTTGAATTTGAGTGAGTTTAACGTTTAAAGCTTGAGCAATTGTTTCTAGGGTTTCTCCGGCTTTTAAACGTTGAATAATTTGCTGTTGGGTCGGGGTTAAACTTTGCCAAAATTTTTGCCATTGGTCGGAATTTAATCCTAAACGATGTTCCGATAAAGAGGTTCCTAACCAACTGGTGACTAATTCAGGATTTTGTTTTAAGGTGAAATTTTTAATCGCATGATAACTTACTTTTTCGCGCAGTCGATAGATTTGTTTAATCGGTAAATTTAACGTTTGAGCGATCGCTTCTTGGGATAATCCTTGTAAATATAATCTTAACCATTCCGCCGCAATGGGGTCAACATTTTTAATTAAATAAGCTTCAAATTCAGTTTGAACCGTTAACCGTTGGTTTTGTTGCGCTTGAAAATATTGGTCATCTTGATAGCGAGAAACCGCTTGATTATCCAATAAACTAATGGTTTCATCTGTTTCATCGGAGAGGATTTCATCAGATAACTGTTTAATCCATTCTCCGGTAGGAACTTGGGTTAATCCTCCCCGTTGAGTGCGACATAAATAGTTAACAAATCGATAGACTAATAGGGGTTGATTCCGAATCGGACGCAAACAATATTCTTCTACGGTTGTTAATAATAAAGCATTGCTTAATTGCCGATCGGAGGTACATTGAGAAATCCATTGTATTTGTTGTTGTAAATAGCGATCGCTATTCAACATTTCCTGAACGACTTCCTGTAAAACATCCACGACTTGACGCTGACGATCTCGACTGGTAGCAACCCACAGCCGAACTTTTTGGCGTAAAATCATTAAACTTCCTAATCGTTGCATTAAATTGCGATAGGCTGTTTCGGAAGACACCTCTAAATAGCGCTGTTTTAGAATATGATAGCGAAAGTTTAACCCTAATTTTATTCGTTCCTGTTGGTCAGAGGGGAGAGAATCTAAGGTTTTAGAATGTTCTCCAAGTAACCAACGAATAATGCTTTCTCGTCTGTTTGGGCTATGGTTAGGGTAATCGTTTTCCAGTTGGAAACGCCACTGATTTGTCCAAGATTCTGCTAACGTCATTTAAAAGTTTAAGGGTTCAGGAAATCGTCACTTGCTAGGGGTTTTACTATTTTATCCTAAATCGGGTGAGCTATCTTCAAATTCAGAAAATTCCGAGGATTCTAGGGGAGAGTTTTCTCGAAGTTTATTATGGAGAACTTCAACTAAATGCTGAGTTGCGCCGTTTGTGCGTTGATTTTTTAGAGGCAAAATTTTCTCCAGAATAGAGGTATAATCTTCCCCTTTCCGCGCTAATAAAAAATAAGTATTCATTCCACCTTTTCCTTTAATTGAAATAGTTCCTCGTTTAGCGACAATATATTGATCCGGTAAAAGATAATAAGTATCTTCACTCATTTGAATTCGTCCTGCTAACCCGTGAGATTCCATTCGACTGGCAATATTTACCGTATCTCCCCACAAATCATAGAGGAATTTTTTAATCCCAATCACTCCAGCTACAACGGGCCCACTGTGAATTCCAATTCGCAAACTAAAGGCTTTATGATGAATTTGATTAAACTCAATAATGGCATTTTGCATATCTAATGCCATTTCTGCGATCGCAATCGCATGATCAGAACGATGATAAGGTAATCCCCCCACCACCATATAAGCATCCCCAATGGTTTTAATTTTTTCTAAGCCGTATTTTTCAGTTAACCGATCAAAAGCTGAGAATAATTCATTAAGTAAATTGACTAAATCAATCGGACTTAAGGAAGATGAAATTTGCGTAAACCCAACAATATCAGCAAATAAAACGGTGACTTCTGCAAAATGTTCTGCTATCGTTTTAGTTTCTTTTTTGAGGCGATTGGCAATAGGTTCGGGTAGAATATTTAACAGTAACCGTTCTGTTTGTTGCTGTTGATGGTGCAGAGCAATTTCAGTCAGTTGTCGTTGGATAAACTGACCTAATTGACTACCAATTGCTGTCATCGTTTGCATGAGTTCAGGATCGGGAGAACAGATTTCTTGACTTAAAAAAGTCATCACTCCTAACACTTCTTTTCCATCTTTAATTGGAAACCCAAACGCGGCGTGTAATCCTAATTTTTGGGCAATATATTTTTGAATACAGTGATCATTCACCATGACATCATCAATCCAATGAGCAAAACCACTACTCCAGACTAGACCCGGTAAACCGACATTAAAACCCAGTTTGATTTGTTGATAAAAATCTTGAATTTCAGGCTGATTCAAGGCTGGGTTTACCCACAGTTCAATACACCGAAGTTTTGGCTCAATAGAATGAATTTCACTCGCAGAATTTTGAGAGGGTTCACCTCCTAAAAGCAAGGGTTCTTCTAAAAAATTTTCTAGCATCCAAACTTCTCCCAAAACCCATCCTAAACTTTCACAAGTTGAGCGTAAAATTTGCAGCAGACCTTCATGAATATTCGGGGCTTCCGAGAGAATTCGAGATATTTGATATTGAGTTAACATCCGTTGTTGCGCGCGTTTTCGTGCCGTAACATCCCGACCGACATAAATGAAATCTAGGGCATCATCCGTATCTGTTGTTAGGGTAGAAATCGAAAATTCTAGAATAACTTTATCCGCCTGTTTCTTTTTGCAGGTTAATTCCAGATTTTTAAATAAAAAATCTTCTTTTTTAAGGTAAGATTCTGTTAAATATTCTTGTAAAAAACTATCATCTTCTACAAAAGAGGAGATCGGTGCATTAATTAAATCAGCTTGGCTATATCCTAATAAAGATAAGGTGGCAAGATTAACCTTTTTAATGATTCCCTGTTGATTGGTAACAATTAAGATATCCTCCATTGAGGTAATAATTCGATCAATATACTGTTGAGAATGGGAATAGGCATTTAAGAGCAAACGAGACTCATTGGTTTCTTGAACTAAAGCTTGTTCTAATTCCATCCGTTTTGTCACATCTTCAAAAAGCAAGATTAATTCGGGGACAGGCTCTCCTTCTCTCGAAATTCCCAGGAAGTAAATATTAAAATAAGTCAAGGCTGTTTCATCGATTTGCCGACTCATAGAATTTAACTCAAAATAATCGTGATTCCCCTGAATAATGGCATCAATAATTTCTTCTGTCCCAATCAATTCAGGAAAATAATCTTGTATATCTTCTCCCATTTTTAAGCCTTCTGAACCTTCGCTAAAACGGAGAACGCCTTCCGAGAATTCAAGAATTCTCAAGTGAGGATTGATTACCAGATAATCCATATTACGAACTCTTAAAAAATGCTTAAACAAATCATTCATAATTTCTGAATAAATAATAGAGACAAAAACTTTTTATTTTAGGGCTAGAAAAACTTCGTTGATCGGGAAAGGCAATCAAAATCAGAAACCATTAAGGAGATGCAATAATAATGCAATTTCGCCCGTTTTGTTTCGCTTGGTACAGAGCTTGATCTGCACTATGAAGCAGGGCTTGAGGAGTGAGATGTTCCATGGGAATCAGACTCGCTACTCCAATGCTAATGGTTACATAATCACTCACCTCTGAATTGAGATGGGGAATCTGCAAAGCTTCAACTTGTTGACAAATTTTTTCCGCCAGGTGAACACTGTTACTGATATTGGTATTGGGTAAAATTATGGCAAATTCTTCTCCTCCATAACGAGCGACTAAATCAGTATTCCGTTGAATGACATTCCGTAAAACTTGAGCTACTTGCTGTAAGCAAAAATCCCCCGCTAAATGCCCATAGGTATCATTGTATTGTTTAAAATAATCAATATCTAGTAAAAATAGTGAGATTGCTGTTTCTTCCCGTCTGGAACGATTCCATTCTTGATAAAGTACCCGATCAAAATGACGACGGTTTGACAGACCTGTTAACCCATCCAGAATCGCTAACTGCTCTAATTCTTGATTGACAATTTGCAACTGCTCATAAAGTTCAGCCTGTTGCAGAGCAATAGCAATCTGTACAGCTAATTCTTCTAATAAGTTCACTTCCCAGACTTCCCAATGTCGAGGTTGCTGACATTGATGGGCCATTAATAATCCCCAAAGTTGATTGGTCGGATCGAACTGTTGGGAAGAATTATAAATCAGAATCGGTACAACTAAACTCGCTTTAACTTTTAATTGCAGCAAAGGACGGAGATAGTCGAGGTCAATTGGCATTAAATAAAGATTATCGATCGCATCAATTTTTCCTGATTGAAAATGAGATAATAAGAGCGCGTTAAAATCCTGAGTTAAAATGCGTTTATCTAGTGTGGAAATGCAAGCCTGGCTAACAGATTCTGCAATCACTTGCCCTGCTTCTGAGGAGTAAAATCGATAAATTAAAACCCGATCTGCTTTCAAAAAATTACGAACTTCAATTACAATGGTTTGCAGGGTTTCTTGTAAACTTAAAGACTGGTGAATCCGTTGTGTGATTGTTTTTAAAACGCGATCGCGTTCGGCTTGTTGACGAAACTTAAATTCTACCCGTTTCTGTTCACTCATATCCCGACCAATCCAAACAAATTCCTGGGTATCATTCGGATCAAAATTTAGGGCTGCACAGGAAAAAGAGACGGGAAAATAGGTTCCGGTTTTAGTCTTACAGATAATTTCTATCGGTATAACTAGATCAGAAGAAGATAAAAATTCAGAAATTTGCCTCCCATTTTTAAATTTATCATCTTCAAAAATAATTAAAATAGATTGTTGCAGTAATTCTTCCTTTGAATAGCTTAATGAAACCGTTGTAGATTGATTGGTAATTTTGATCACGCCTCTATTATCCGTGACAATTAAAATATCTGTCATGGAATTAATAATTTTATCTAAATAAATTTTTGTTTTTTCTAAAGAACTTAAAGCTAATCCATATTCTTTAGCAACTTGAGTGATTTTTTGTTCCTTTACCAGCAATTCTGTAGTATCCTCCAATAAAATCAATAATTCTTGATTATGAGGAAAATTTTCAGGATTTCTTAAAACATAAATATCAAAATAAATACTATTTTCACGGCTGATTGTTCTGGAAATTCCTTTCAATTCAAATTGATTCACTTGGTTATATAGAATTTTCCTAAAAGTTTCTTCTAATCCAATTAACTCAGGAAAAGCGATAAACACATCTGATCCTGATTGCACTTGCTCTGGCGAATCTGAAAATCTAGCCACTCCCCAAGAAATCTCTACAATGACAAACTCAGAATTAATTGTCAAATATTCAATTTGTTTTGGTGTCAAGATTTTTTTTAAAAGCGTATTCATAGCCTATCCCAGAACAAATGCACAACTTAACTAGATTCTTTAAGACGAGATAAACTGCTGAGATAACTCACAGAAAATCGTATCTACATGATCTCCTGTTTTCGCAGAAGTTTGATAACTGGATAAAATTTGCTCACGCTGCTTAAAATTAGGAGCTAATTTAATCATGCGTTCAAGTTCAGTTGCATCAACCAAATCAATTTTATTAAACGCGATTACAATGAATCCTTTGGGATTGACGGAGAAAAACAAATCAATGTGTTCAGGAAGTCGTTCTATTGTTTCCTGACGGGTTACATCTGCAACAATCACCACACCACTCGCTCCTTGTAAATAACTTGGCGCGATCGCTTTAAATTTAGTATGGCCTTCAATATCCCAAATTAACAATTGTACAGATCCCGTTTTTTCTGAAGTAAATTCCGCCAGATCAACGGTTTTTCGAGAAATTTTTACCCCAACTGTAGACAAATATTGATCGCTAAACTGACGATCCACAAACCTGCGGATCAGACTGGTTTTTCCCACTCCAAAATCACCGACTAAGCAAATTTTTTTAGAAATCATGGTTTTCCAGGGTTATTGTCTTTAGATTGTAAAGGTATTATCTCAAACAAAACGGTTTGACTCAACCAAGGTTCTTGATTTTCATCAACTCCCCCAGGACGTTCTGTTTTTCCCACTGTTTCCATCCGTCGCCGATCAATCCCCAAATCCTCTAAAATATTTTGAATGGTTTGAGCGCGTTCTAGGGCTAAATTAGGATGTTTTCGAGATTTTTCCTGTTGATGACTATAACCAATAATCCGTAATTTTAGATCGGGATATCGCTTCAAATATTGAGCCAGAGGCCGAAGTTTACCGCGTAAATCTTTTAATGCTAATTCAGCCGAACCAAAGTTAAAATAAATGCGAGAAGCAATTGGAAGCGGTTGTACTGTTAAATTAGCAACCACAGAATTCACCCCTGCTATTTTTTTAAAAGCTTGGGTAATTTTCCCAATATCTTCAGATTTAATCACTTTTCCTTTTAAAGTAACTTGAGGCGATTGATAATCCGCCGAAATTGAAATCCCACTTATTTGATTGAGCAGGGTCGTCATTCGTTGCACTTCTGCGGCTGTTTGCATCGGATCAGGAGGAACTTTAACCGCAATAATTTGATTATCAATTTTAAAATTAGGCGCCGTTGTTTGAGCGATCGCTGTTACTTTTTCTTTTAATCTAGTGCTAGGAACTTTCCCGCCTAATTCTAATATTTTTCCTTGGGCTTTAACTTGTAATGGATAAATTGCCAATTCAGGTTCTGACGCTAATAGTTTGCTTAATGTCGTTTCTAATTGACGCAAATTCATCTGGCGGTATTGATAAATTCCCCAAGGAATTAAAATCAAACTTAATAGCACCGAAACCATAATTAAAAGAGTTGTTGGCTTTTGACCAATTTTCTGATCACTTCCAACACGGATCAAGGCTTCAAGCTGACAAGGAATTCCTTCAGGGACTGACTCTGGATCGCCATTAAATTCCTCAATGGGCTGACTATATTTTACAATCAAAGTTACCATTGTTTGGCGAATTTTTTTAAGAAATGCCTTCGGAGGTTCTCCTTTTACCACAATCGCTAAGTAACAATATCCAGCAACTTCTATGATGATTTTACAATCTCCATATTCAATTTCATTCAGTTCAGAAACTTCTCCTGTTTGAACAATACAATCATTCACAAAACTGCGAATTGCTGTTAGCATTCCAGCTATCATTTCGGCTTCCATTTGTGCTTGATCGGGTTGTTTGATTTCGGCAATAATTAAACCCGAACCTTTATGAATTAAAAATACCGCTTGCACTACAAAATCACTCACTTCTTGTAAAATCAGTTCCGCTTCTGACACCCCTTGAACTTTTGATTTAATTTTGCGTTGAATGCCTTGAACACTAAAAGCACTATTAACTTTTTGATTAATTTCTTGAATCGCTTCTCCTAAATAGCGACTAATCGTACTCCCAATCACCGGATATAAGGCATCTACCATCGCATCTCGTTCTAAACTGACTTGTTCTTTAATCGTGCGCCCAATGGTGGGAGCTAACGCTTCAGCAACTTCATTACGATCAACTTTAATTTGTTCTCGAATTGCCGCCCCTATTTCTGGCCCAATGGCTTGAGCAATCTCTTTAGGAGAGTTTTGAATTTGTTGTTTAATCGCTTCGGGAATTAAATCAGCAATTGCTGCACTCATCGCTTGTCGATCCGTTTGACTTTTCCTTAGAATGATCTCATCAATAATCGGAATAAATGCCTGAATTAACTCCTCTTTCGACTCATTTACTTTCAGGTTTAAAAGTTGACCAATAGTAGGAAGTAACAGTTCAATTAATTGTTGGGGTTCATAAATTTGAAATTCAATCTGATTCAGTTGTTGATTAATCTGAGCTACCAGATCTCGAACTTCGGGCAATTCAGAATCTAAGAGATGGTTTTTGAAATTTTCTAAATCATCACTGAGGTTTCCTCCAAACATTAACTCTTGTAATTTTTCTAACGGATCATTCGGATTTGAAGCTGACTTTAAAGCACTTTTTTCTAATGATTGATTTGATAAATTAGAAGATTTTAATAAAGGTTTTGATACAGGATTTTTAGGAGGAGATTTCTCTAAATTAACAGAATTTAATCTGGAGTTAACCTCTCTTTGATCAAGGGTTTGACTGGTATTAATTTCTTCAAGAGTATTAAGGGAATCAGAAACATCCCCAGAGGGTTCAAAACTCGATTTAGATTCAACTTGACCGGATGAAATAGCAGGTGAATTTTCCTCATTATTACTCACCGAGTATTCAACATCCATTGCACCAGAGGGGGGTTTTTCCAGCAACGGAAGCAGTCGCAAAAACACATCATCCTCTGGTAAGAGGGTTATAGAGGGCAACGAATCAGATGTCGGGGTAGGATTAGGTGCAACAGGATCGAGGGGTTTTTCCTGTTCTAAGGATAAGGAAGAGGACGGATCGGAATCAGGTTGATTAAAACCGTTTAAATCCATTAATAAATTAATCAACAATTCTAGGGGATCACTCTCAACATCCTCTGATGAATTTTGTTGAGATGTTATCCCCTGTTGTTGATCGCTGTGACTTAAATCATCCTCAGAAAAGGTCATATTTTGACCCTATTATAGATGGTGTTCAGGGAGAGCAAAACCTCCGGTTTTTTCTTCAGCGGCTTGCTTAATTGCAGGTGCGAATTCAGTCCCTTTTAATCTCATTCCGACTTCAAACAGAACTTCAGCCATATCATCCCGTGAGACTTTAACTTCTGTTAATAAAGAAAAGCGCCGATCAAGTTCTTCTAAAACTTGATTTTTGAGATTGCGAACTTCTTCTTGTAATTGATCACGAGTTTGTCCTAATTCTTCTCGCAAGGAAGTTGTTTGCTGATCCAAAGCTTCATCTAAGGCTTCAATACTACTGGAAAATTTACGATTGAGTCGATCCCCTTGTTGCCGTAAATCTGTTAATTCTTCCTGGGAATTTAAACCCAGAGTTTTGATTTTCTTGTCTAAATTTTCTACAGAAGACTTGATTTCTGCGGTTAAAATTGTTTTCAGTTGTTCAACTCGATCTTGGATATCTTGCTGGAGCAATCCCAGATCAGACTCAATCTTTTCAAACCGACTGTTATAGTCTCGGAGTTGTGATCCAAAGATAATATCACGAATTTGGTCGATATTACCTAAACGCTCTCGCATTTCTTCTTTAGTGATTTCAGCCATGTTTACGTCCTGATTAATACTTGCGGTAGAGTTAATTCTCCAATCAGAGATTATAGTCCAGTTTTTCTCCTGAGTTTAGGGTTTTACTTTAGAACTGTATCAAAAAATTAGCCAGAAGAAAACTCCAGGTAGACAATCTCAGCGATCTCATTGGGGGGAGTAGCAGCAACCCCACACAAAGTTAGGATACACAATAGTCTAAAGGTATAGATCGGTTTTTCTTTCAATAGGAAAGAATTAATCTTCGACTTCAGATTGAAATTAGGCTACAATTTGGGCTACAATTTATCATTCTCAGGCTGATCGGGGTCAAACCCCTCAATTTGAGGTTTCCAAAGATATTGGGTAAGATTAATTTTATTTTGAGCGTTGAATTGAATTCCTTCTGTTTCTAATCGCGATCGCTGAAGATAGTCTGTACCTTTACGCCATAATGAATGGGATATTTCTCCCTTGGCGTTAATCACTCGATGCCAAGGAATATCGGAAGTTTCTAAAGGAATTTTATACAAAGCATAACCCACTAAACGCGCCTGCTGACCCAAGTTAGCGAGTTCTGCTATTTGTCCATAAGTGGCAACTTTTCCCCTAGGAATTTGATAGACAATGGCATATATTTGATCATACTTTGACATCTTCCTATTCCCTATTTTCTTTCCCCCTCTATTCTCTGTTCCCTGTTCCCTGTTCCCTGTTCCCTGATCACTAAGTTATCTCGATGAACAACGGTTTCTACTCCTTCATACCCTAATATTTCAGGAATTTTATCGGAATGTAAACCCTTAATTCTTTGCAATTCTCCACTGCTATAATTAACTAATCCCCTCGCAATTTCCTGCCCGTTTAAATCACAAATTTGTACCGAATCTTGAATATTAAATCCGCCTTCAACTTTAGTAATTCCTGCCGCTAATAGGGATTTTCCGCCTTGATAAATTGCTTTTACAGCCCCCGCATCTAAATACAGTTTTCCCATCGGAATTAATACATGAGCAATCCAATGTTTGCGCGCATTAACGGGTCTAATTTGGGGTTCAAATTGGGTTCCAATGGCTTCCCCTTGGAGAATTTTTTCTAAATTTTGGGGGTATTTTCCCTCTGTAATTACTGTTCTCACTCCTGATCCGGTGGCAATTCGCGCCGCTTCAATTTTAGTAATCATCCCTCCGGTTCCCCACCCACTCCGAGACTCTCCCGTTTGTACTTGAAATTCTTCCAGTTGTTCCATATTAGTAATTAAACTAATCGGCTGGGCGTTAGGATTTTCACGGGGATCAGCCGAATATAATTGATCAACATCTGTTAATAAAAATAACCAATCTGCCTCGACTAAACTGGCAACTAATGCCGAAAGGGTATCATTATCGCCAAATTTAAGTTCATCTACAGCAACAGTATCATTTTCATTAACAATCGGAATTACCCCTAATTTTAAGAGTTGTTGAAAGGTATTATAAGCATTAACATAACCATTGCGTTGTACTAAGTCTCCCCTGGTTAATAAAACTTGAGCAATGGGTTGTTTTAAAGAACTAAATAAATCATCATAAACCCGCATCAAACGACCTTGACCCACAGCCGCCACCGCTTGTTTTAAAGCTATGGTGCGGGGACGTTCAGTTAATCCTAAGCGATCGCGTCCCACTCCCACCGCACCGGAAGACACTAAAACCACTCGATAACCCTGATATCGCAAATGGGTTAAGGTTTCTACTAAGGTCGCTAAGGTGGATAACGCTAAATGTCCAGTCGCCGACTGGGTTAAACTTGATGTACCAATTTTGACAACTAGCGTTTGAGACATAGAAGGTGTTGACGGTTGACGGTTGACGGTTGAGGGTTGATGGCTGACTGTAAAACGCCAACCCCCCCGAAGTTGGGAAGGCTGGCGTTTTACTTAGGAATTTAAAAATTGATATGATCAGGGTCTTTATATTGGCTGACCCGGTTTATTATTTGCTGATTATAATCCCATAAAAATTTAACCTGCTGAAATTTCATAATTATTTCTTTAGATTTTGAGTCTTTTTCGATACAGAAAAACCGATTTACCTTCTATTCCTGTAGGGTTGCCCCTAACAGCTTAGAGATCCAGACTTCAAGATTTCGCACAGAATTAACTGGGGGCATCATATCAGGATCAACCATCGGTTCGACTAAGATCGTAAACATCCCTAAACGGTTTCCCGCCAATACATCGGTAAATAAGCGATCGCCCACCATTGCCACCCGTTCCACAGGTAAATCCATCGCTTCAACAGCCCGCTTAAGTTTACGGCGAGAGGGTTTAGCAGCACCGCTAATGTAAGGTAAATTCAGGGTATCCGCAATACTGCCAATCCGAGCTTGACTAATATTGTTACTCACCAACCATAGACTGACATGGGGTCTGAGGGTATCGATCCAACCTTTAAGATCTTCTGAAACAGACTTTTCTGTAATCGGAACTAAGGTTTCATCCACATCTAGCACCATTCCCTTAATTTGGTGCTGTTGCAATAACTCCGGTGTCAAATGGACAACGGAATTTCCTAGGACTAAATCAGGTTGTAAGAGTTTCCCCCAAGACATAATAATAGTAAAATTTTAGCCCCTTGATTTTACTTGAAAACGGGACAACTTGGAGAAATTCTCCCACCGAAGATGTCATGGGGGGGTGAGAAATCAGAAGAAAGCAGTTATTTTCCATCAATAGAAAAGTCTGAATTCCGAAAAATTCCCCCTATTGAGTCGAAAGATTGCGTTCAACTTCTGCGATCGCTGCTTGATGTTCCGCTTCTGTGCGACTGAAAATATGAGTACCATCATATCGCGCCATAAAATACAGATAATCTGTTTTTTCCGGGGTTAAAGTTGCTTTTAAACTAGCTAAACCCGGACTAGCGATGGCAGTTGGTGGTAAACCCACATTAATATAAGTATTGTAAGGAGACGGAGTTTCCACTTGTTTAAAGGTTAGGGGTTGATCAACGGTTTGCCGAATTCCCAAACCATATTCTACCGTCGGATCAGCCGCCAGTTGAATCCCCTTTTGTAAACGGTTATGAAATACTCCAGAAATGCGATGGCGTTCTTCAGGAACAACGGCTTCTTTTTCCACAATACTCGCTAATGTCACCCATTGATTGATACTCAAATTCTGTTGCGATTGAGCTTGTTGATAGATCGGTAACGCTTGTTCCTGAAAGCGATTCAACATTTGGCGAATAACAGCTTGGGGTGTGACTTCGGTAGCTTCCACTTGATAGGTATCGGGAAATAAAAAGCCTTCAAGTAAAGGCAAATTTTGAGGGAGCCAAGCATAATCCTGAACGGGAATTTGACGACTGGCGGCGATAAATTCCTCAGCCGAGAAAAATCCTTGTTGTTCAAAATATTCAGCCATCTGTTGAATTGACCATCCTTCGGGAATAGTGAAACTAAGAGTCATCACCTCCCCCTTCCAGATTTTAGAAGCCACTTCGCTCAAGGATTGACTGGGGGCCAGGGAATAGGTTCCGGCTTTAAAATCCCCTTGAGGATCTTGAAAGATTAACCACCGCGCCCACAATCTCCAAGCCAAATCGGAACGAATTAATCCCGCCGCCTTCAAATCTTCCCCAATTTGCTGACTGGAGGTTCCAGGAGGAATCAGGATTTTGACGCTATTTCCACTCTCAACGGAGCCGTTAACCTGTTGTTCACCCTGGGGAGCCGCACTCGCCCAACTCCACCACATCCAACCTTGCCATCCAAAGAACCCCCAGATGATTGGGAGGATGAGAAGATAAAAAAATCCCTTAGAAAACCGTTTCATGGTTTGTCTATTTTGAGGTTTCTTTTGCTTAGTGTTTGCAATTCCCAAGTCGCCTCTCCCAAATCAAAACTTGATCTTACCTGTAACTGAAGCCCCCTGAATCTACCTCTAGGGGAAGATCTGATCTAAAATATAGAGTCAAAACCAGCCGAATTTGTTAATCCAACGCATCAAAAAGCTGATCTTCAATCATCGGTAAAAGGGGTTCTAAACTCCGAAATTCTTCCGGGGATAGTTGTTTAAATTCTCCCTGTTCATCGGCTTTAGCCAGAATAAAAAACGGATCGGCTGGGGTGTAAATGCCGTATTCTTGTTCTTCGTAATAGAAACTTGCTAACCACAGCAATTCCTCAAATTCTTCGGGGTCAGGTTGGGAAGAATTGAGATCCAAATTGGGTTCTCCTTCCTCTGGAAAATCTGGCAAATCTCCTGATACCGTGAGGGTGATTCCCGTTCGTTTCAGCGTCAAATTTTGTTCTGCTAAAACTGCTCTAGCCGTCTCAAAAATTCTTTCAAGTTCCGCTTCTGATTCTACAGGAACTGCGGATTCATCATCATCATCCTCGTCATTCCAAGTCAAAATTTCGATGGGCGTGTCTACAGGGAGAAGCAATCCATAATCTTGACCCTCTAACTGAATTGAGGATTGTAAGGTGCAAATCAGCGATCGCCCTTGTTCATCGGTCAGGGTGACGTGTTCTTCCTCAGAACGTCCATTGTCTTGGGGAAATTTAGATGGGAACATCATGTATATCGTACTATTTTTAGCCGCAGCAAACGGTATTAGGGAGAAGTTCCTAGGGGATGAAACAACTCCCCCAAGGGATACGCTCAACCCTTTGCAACACCAGGATATCATCAAATTGGTTGACTGTTGACTGTTGACTGTTGGCTGTTGACTGTTGGCTGTTGGCTGTTGGCTGTTGACGAGCGAGGACGCTCGTAAGCTGTATTTGACAGTCAGTTTTTCGGCTCTTCTTGTGGGATGGGCATCCTGCCCGTCTTTGTACTGGATTTAGATGCGTAATAGCTTACTACCGCCACCTCTCCCCTTCTCCTCCGGCTCCCCATGTCCCCATGTCCCCTCATCCCCTGCTCCCCTTACTCTCCTCTGCGTCTGTGATCTAACCATTGTTGTAAAATTATGGCGGCGGCTTTACGGTCAATCATGCTTTTGTTGCGAGAAGGGGAAATATTTTCGGAAATCATTAATTGTTCGGCTTGATAGGATGTTAGCCGTTCATCGATATATTCTAGGGGTAACTTTAAAGCATTCGCTAATCGTTGAGCATAGTTTTGGGTTTGTTTGGCTTGAGATCCCAAGGAACCGTTGAGATTGTAAGGCAGTCCCGCTACTAAGATCTGTACCTGTCGTTGCTGTACCAGTTCTTGAAATTGCTCAATATCTTGAGCAAAGGAACGTCGCAGGATGGTGGTCAGTCCCGTAGCAATTAAGCCTGTACCATCACACCCGGCGACGCCAATGCGTTTGCGACCAATATCTAATCCCAAAGCGGAAATAAAAGCGGATTTTGTCTGTTGTTCCATTATTCACGGGGATCAGACGGTACATCTGAGGGCTTCTGAGTTAAATTTTTAGCCTCTAATTCTGGCCCTTCTGAAATTCCATCCCCAACAGAGGATTTTTGAGCCGGGGAAGGATGTTGTACCGTTGGCCCTAACCAGGACATTCGAGTCGGTACGGGTTTATGGGCAGGTTGCCAACTGGGTAGGACGTCGGATAATTGCAACCCCTCTAAGGAGGATTTTGATTCGCGTAATTTATGCCAAACCGAACGAGACATTAATAGAGTATGTTCTACCCGTGCAGCCCCAATTTTTTCTAAATAAGCTTCTCGTTCCGGTTGATAGTCGGCGGATGCCAGTCTCAGGGACTGGGGGCTAAATTCCTGGGCTAAATGAGCCATCTGAGATAATAGTTCGGGGTAAAGCCAGGTATAGGCAGGATGAACGGTTAACTCCGCAACGTGCGGTTGACGGCCATCACGCGATAACTGCACTTGGAAATAGCCAATAGCCGCTTTACGTTGGGGTTCAAATACATAGCCACTAACTTGTTCGGTCTGGCTCAACCATTGTTTGATGGCATCCACAACCGCTTGAATAAAGCTGGTTTTAAAATCTAAAATGTGCCGATCAAAGACTTGTCGCAATAGAGGAGGCATGGAAACGGTATCGAGTTGATACAATAGTTGAGCATCCGCATTGCTGACGGGGAGAAGGTTGGGTAAATCGGGTTGAGAAGTGGCTAAGGTTTGCAGGAGTTCCGGTTCGACAACCCAATAGGTGATCTGAGCTAAGGGTTGAAAGCCATTTTGCCGATAAAGAGCCATCAAACCGCTATTATTAACATTGACTTCTAATAGCCAGGTTCGGGCTTCCCACAAAGTTTCAAAACAATAGCGTAACAGTTGTGATCCGATACTACTTTGATCGTTTAGCCGATCTACAAATATTCGTTCAATACGCCAGGTACTACGGGTGGTGTTGAAGGGAGCGACTTTGATCATCCCTAACACTTGACCGAACTGTTCGGCAATATAGGCGTTAAACAGGTTTTGGCAGGGGTTGGGGAACCAGCTTAAAAATTTGAGCAACCCATACCAACGCCGCAATTGTTCTGGCTCCTGAGTTGAGGCTGTGCCAGAGTCAGCTTGATCATCGGCTTGACGATATAGCTGTTCAATGGCTTCTAAGTCGCGGTATTGAAATTGGCGAATATTAAATTGATTTTGATTTTGGGAGAGAAATAAATTCATTGGATGAACTCAGGTAAAGGGGGTATCAGTTATCCGTAGGGGCGGGGTCTCCCCGCCCAAACTCAGTTATCAGTAAAAATTAATTTTGAGTCTTCTGGAATTGGCTTTTAATTCACATTTAGACTGGGTTTTTAATGACGAAATAGGTGCTATTAGGCTTAAATCAACTTAAAGTTTTTAAAGTTAAAATCCTTATATCCAGGGAGTTATAGGAGTTAGTTTTTAACTTTAATTTTCCCCAATGTGTCTTTCAATTAAAAGTCTGACACTGATAACTGATAACTGACTCAGGGCGGGGAGACCCCGCCCCTACGGATTTTATAAAGGACGAATTAGCACCAGGGGGGTTTGCTCATCGGCATTTCCGGCGGGATTACTCCTTAAGGCTTGTTTAATCAAATCAGTGGAAAGACCGGAGGTTGCTGCTAATATTTTAACGGCTTTTAAATCGTTCACGTCTACAATTGCCGCTCCTAACCCAGTTTCTTTTTGTAAAGTATTCACAACGTTTTGGGGATCATCTGGCCCTAGAACAATAAATTGATCATAGGGGGGTAGGGTTCCAGTCACGTCGTCAATCAGTCGAGCTTGTTCTCCGGCTAATTGATAAAATACTCCGGGTTTGCCTAAAAGTTTGGCTAAGGTTCCCACCACTATGGCAAATAATACTCGTGCTGGCCCGACAATATCCACTAGGGTTTGCATTCCGCAGGCGGTGGCTAAACTAGAGGTGGGCATGAAGAAATAACAAACCCGTTTAGCAACCCATCCCGGTTTAATTTGGGTGGGATGGTAACATCGTCCTTGCATTAAAGCAACTGGGGTTTCTCCCAAGGTGACAATATCCCCCGGTTGAGCATGGGGAAGCACATACTTTTTAATCACCTCAACGGGATCATCAATATGGGTTAATAAATGGGTACGAATGGGATAAACTTCGGCCACCCCTTCTACCACTCGTTTATTAGGGATAATAGTCGGGTCTGGATATTTCAGAGGGAGGACAACGTGGCGAACTTTGGGGATGCGTCCTTCTGGCCCGTAGGTAATATAATCTACCTTCACCCAAGCTGATTGTAAGGCGCGGAGATCTTGTCCTTCAATTTCGACTAAAACTTTAATCCGAGTTGTTTTTTTAACTTTAACAATATACCCAAACCAATAGTTATCTTCCCGACCGGGAGCATCAATATGGGCGGGAATCACTTTAATGCTGTGTTTAATACCGTCTAAACTCGCTTTAGAGAGTAGGTTAAGTTGGGCTGTGACTTCCGGTAACATAATCTCTAGGTTTGGGGTGAGGTTACGGAATTCCATTTCCCCTCTCAACACATAATGGGTAGAGTCAGATAAATCGAGGCTCCACTCTCCCTGCGTCAGTTCTAGTTTATTCCCCGGACGCAGACGATATTGAATTTCTAGGGCTAATGTTCCTAAACCCAGTAAAACGAATGCGGCTGTTGTTACTAGGCTCAAACCTGCTGCCATTACACCACTTCCCCTTGTAAATGTCCGATTTGCACTTTCATCCTACCGCAGCACGGATCTTCTACAATTGTTAAGTTAAGTTAAATTACAAAATCAACCCCTAGAGGACTCAAAGGATTAACAAGACTTATCCCATTGAGATTCTGAAGTGTAGAGTACATCCGATCTAGCACAAAAAGGTATATCCTTATTTAAAGATTTGTAAAATTCAGAAGAACGCTTGGCGTGTCTTAATACTTTCTCAAGGAGTCCTATGAAGCACAAGTCAATTGCAGAACGATTTTGCCTCACGGCTCACGTTGTCTCAACGCTATTTGGACTAGCTGGGTTATTGTTTATTCTACCGAACCCTGAACTCGTCGCTAATTTACCTCCGATGGGGATGAAGTTGTTTACCTGGGGGATGACAGCAGGAGGTATAACATACATTGTGTTTGGGGCGGCGACCCTTGCCTTATATGGGTATCGCACTTTAGGCCTAGGGACAACCTTAGCCTTTATGATTCCATCAATATTGTTATCCTTATCCAGTGAACTCTTAGGAACCAGTACCGGATTTCCCTTTGGTCATTATCAATATTTGAGTGGTTTAGGCTATAAAATTGCTGGGTTAGTTCCCTTCACCATTCCCTTATCGTGGTTTTATATGGGTTTAACCTGCTATTTGTTAGCCCGTGTTGGTTTAAAAGTAACGATGGGGAGTCGTTGGTTACATCAACTCGCTGCTTTAGCATTAGGCGCGGTTTTACTCACCGCTTGGGATTTAGTATTAGACCCCGCCATGAGTCAAGCTGCTTTTCCCTTTTGGCAATTTCAAGAAGTGGGTGAATTTTTTGGAATGCCCTATCGAAATTTAGTCGGTTGGATGGGAACAGGCTTGTTATTTATGAGCATTGGGGCGTTTTTATGGCGGCGAACTCCGATTGTTTTATCTCGTTCTCAATTAACTGTACCCCTGATTGTTTATCTGACTAATTTCTTATTTGGTGCCGCGATTACCGTTGTACAATTAGATGCTCGTTTCCTATTTCCAACAACTTTAAGTATTTTATTCGGGGTGATTCCTGCCATCATTTTTTGGTGGAATGCTAAACCCTCTTTGGAGGACATGGAAAGTTTATTATCAAATGATAATATCACGCCAACGACCGTTGAAGCTGTTGTGAAGTAACAATACCTTTGAACTGTAGAATCAACCACAAAGGCACGAAGACACTAAGAAAGGCGGGCTTGATAAGTATTCAAGATGGAGTTTAATACCTCCTTGATCATTCTTCTTTGTGTCTTTGTGTCTTTGTGTTTTCTTCAAAACTCCCTTTCCTTAATTGAAACTAATTTTAATGTTGCATCCAATCTTATTAACAATTGCTAATTTTTCACAGACTAATTTCTGGGTTTTATTATTATTTTCTGTTATATTACTATTCCAAATTCCCGCAATTATTATTCTATTATCTCGGTTGGTTAAAGGGGCAATTCGAGTTCCGCCTTTACAGCCTGAATCTCCCACTTTAGAACACTTTGGAACTGTTAGTATTGTGGTTCCAACCTTGAATGAAGCCGCACGGGTAACTCCTTGTTTAGAAGGGTTAACTCGACAAAGTTATGAAGTTCGAGAAATCTTAATTGTCGATAGTCATTCCCAAGATGGAACTCAAGATATTGTTAAACAATTTGCGGAATCTGATCCCAGATTTAGATTAATTTTAGATGATCCTTTACCCCCCGACTGGGTAGGTCGTCCTTGGGCGTTAAATACGGGTTTTTTAAAGAGTTCAGAAAAGAGTGAATGGATTTTAGGCATTGATGCGGATACTCTACCGCAACCGGGTTTAGTCGCTAGTGTGGTGAAAACTGCGATCGCAAATCAATATGATTTATTATCCTTATCTTGTAAGTTTATTCTCAAATATCCGGGGGAATTGTGGTTACAACCTGCCCTATTAATGACTTTAGTTTATCGGTTTGGATCACCGGATTTATCACCCCAAAAACCCGAACGAGTCATGGCAAATGGTCAATGTTTTTTATGTCGGCGTTCGGTATTAGAAAAAGTGGGAGGATATTCCAGTGCTAAAAATTCCTTTTGTGATGATGTCACCTTAGCTCGAAATATTGCTCAACAAGGGTTTAAAGTTGGGTTTTTAGATGGGGCAAATGTGTTAACGGTTAGAATGTATGATGGCTTAAAAGATACTTGGGAGGGTTGGGGGCGATCGCTCGATCTTAAAGATGCTTGTTCTAAAACTCAACTCTGGGGAGATTTATTTCTCTTATTAGCAGTTCAAGCTTTACCCTTACCTTTATTACTGATTAATCTGTTATTTTCCTCTAGTCTCTCTTTACCCCCGATTTTAAGCTCAATGCTATTAGGATTAAACGGTTTTTTACTATTTCTACGGTTAATATTAACGGCTGCAATTTCCTTATCTTACGATTTCAGCCAAGCTAAACAGCCTTGGGTATTTTGGTTATCTCCGTTAGCTGATGCAGTGGCGGTATTACGATTATGGATATCTGCAACTCAGACCCAAATTCAATGGCGAGGGAGAACTTATGAAAAGAATTAAAACCTAAAAATTCATGATTAATTGTTACGTCTTTTAAAACTTTCATTAGGTATTGCTATAATAGAAATACCGAAAAATACATTGTTTATCGGTAAATTAGGTAAATGTTGTTATGGAATACCAATTTGATTTTAATATTGAGAAAGGAATAGAGTCTATTCTTTACATTTTGAAGCTATTAGAGAATAAGGCTCAACCAACGTTGCATCGTGTTTCTAAAGTTTTATATTTTGCCGATAAGGAACATTTAGAAAAATATGGGAGATTTATTTTTGGCGATCGCATCAAAAGACGGAAGGTCAGGTATGAAAATAATATTTTGCCCCATTATAGCGTAGTGCTATAACAGGGCAGAACATCGCTAAATCAGCACTCGACAATAAACAATCAACGGTCAGTAAATGGCTAGTCTACTCGTTCTAATTGCCAGAGAATTTGATTACCTTCTCGCCGCACTCTGGATACTTCCCAGTTGCGCCATGACCAGTTATCCCCTCGACTGGTCACAGCACTGGCATTAATATCCATGAGATCAGCCAGTTCAGAACTACTGATTAAGTAGCCCTTGGTAGCAATTTCATCAGCAATATGCAGGGTTTCGATCAAATTGCGAAGTTGGTTCACCCTAACCTCGCGGGGTAGGTTTTCTAGTGAATCGTTAATTAGGTCAGTCATGGCAAGATCTCAGACAGCAAGATAAGAGTCTATCACACCGCATTGTATCGTTTTGCTCAAAATCATGTTAGTTGCATCAGAGACAGTTATGAAAATAGAAAAAATGCTTGGGGAATTCTAGGAATATATAGCAATCCTAAAAGCTACTAGCTTGTCTGTTTCTATAAGCCTTACAATAACCGTATTCAAAGCCCATGTTTTTTAAGCGTGGGATGTATAAGTATAAGTACAAAAGAGCCAAATTTAACACCGTTACAGGATTACTATTTCTTTAAATGTAAAGTTTTGTAATAATTTTCAACACTTCTGAGAAACAAAGAATTGGTCGGTTATACTAAAGTTAGTAATGTTAAATCAGGGTATTCTCTAATAGAAGCCAAAAGCAATTTCAAAATTGTGTATAAAACCCTTAAAAATCGTCCTTTCCTAGTATCACATCAACTAGGTGCAATCTCCTATCATCTTTTGACTTCTTCAGCCGAAGGGTAGGTTTTACAATCAACAAACCTCCCTAACTTTCCAACCTATTCAGGCTAAACCCAAACCATTCCAGGTAATAGAAAATAAAGGATTGATCATGAATATCGTTAATTTTGACCTAAGTTCAGCCCTCACGGACAATATATTACTGATCATTGATTCATCCGTTCCGAATATCCCCCAATTATTAGACGCAATGGGTGAAGATGTTGATTTTATTATCCTCTCAAAAAATGAAGATGGAATTCAACAAATTACCAATATTTTATCAGGCTATAAAAATTTAAAAGCTGTTCATCTGCTCACCCATGGAAGTTCAGGAACACTGCATTTAGGGAATACGACCTTAAACGCCAATAATATTGAAAAATATGCACCCCAACTGAAAACTTGGCGACAAACTTTTACAGAAAATACCGATGTTTTAATCTATAGTTGTGAACTCGCATCGGATAACGGTGGGTTTCTGTCTCGTCTTCATAACTATCTAGGAGTTAACCTAGCGGCTTCGCGTCAAAAAGTTGGTTATACTCCCTTGGGGGGAAGTTGGAACCTAGATGTCATCTTAGGAAAAATTACCACGCCATTTCCGTTTGATCAAGAAAAAATTACTGCTTATCCAGCAATATTAGGGACTTATAACGTCAGTACCGTTGATGAGCTAAAAACAGCCATTAACACGGCTAACACCACAGTAGAAGACGATGTTATTAATTTAACAAAAGGAGTCTACAGCTTAACAACGGTTGATAACAACACCTCCGATGGTTTTGCTAGTGATGCTAACGGTTTACCCACTCCTACGGATATAACCGTTGGTGGAAAACTGACCCTGAACGGGAATGGGGCTATTATTGAACGAAGCACCACAGCACCTGCTTTCCGTTTCTTTTATGTTCCCTCCAATAGTGACCTCACCCTAAATAACCTCAGCTTCAGTAATGGGGAAGCAGACGAACGGGGAGGAGCAATTTATGTTAGTAGTAGTCTAGGCAACCTTACGGTTAATAATAGTACCTTTACCAATAACAAAGTCACAGGCGAGGGAGGATATGGCGGTGGGGCAATTTTTATTTACTACAGCAGTACCGCTACGATTAATAATAGTACCTTTTCGGGTAACAGTGTAGAAGATAGTGGCGGTGCTATTCATAATATTGGCAACTTATCCATTACTAATAGTACCTTTACGAACAACAAAGCCGATACTAATACCAGTAATAATAACTCTTTTGATAGTGGTGGAGCAATTTTTCAAAATACTGGAACAGCTACCCTTAAAAACACACTAATTGCCGGAAATCAAGACTTATCAACAGATATTAAAACTCCCGATATAGCCGGAGGAACTTGGACAGATGGGGGTGGAAATTTAATCGGAGATAATAGCAGTGTTGAAACCACATTTCCAACCAGTAGCTTAGTGGGAACAGCCACCAATCCTTTAGATGCTAAATTAGGCCCTTTACAAGATAATGGCGGATTAAGTTTTACCCATGCTTTATTAGCAGGAAGCCCAGGGATTGATACAGGAAATAATACCAATGCGACCGGATTAACAACCGACCAACGAGGCGTTGGATTTGACCGAATTATTAATAATACTGTTGATATTGGTGCGTTTGAATATGTCGCCCCCGAAATAGAAGTCTTAGACGGAACTAGCAATATTATTGATGGAACCTCAACAGCTATTAATTTTGGTCAGACATCCCTGGGAGGAAGTCTTACTAAAACCTTCACGATTAAAAATACCGGATTAGGGGATTTACTATTAACTAATCCGATAACTTTTACCGGAATAGGTATCACCGGATTAGGAAATTTTACCCCCACTACACTTGCTCCTAATGGGAGTACAACTGTTGATATTACCCTCACACCTAATCAAATCGGAACACTACAAGGAGAATTATCTTTTAGTAATAATGATGGAGACGAAAACCCGTTTAACTTTCCTTTTTCATTGATTGCTTCTGCGGTAGAAATTAGTAAAGTTCAAGCTCCTCCTGCGATTACCTTAAAAGCGGGAGATAACCTTGATTTTGTGGTGACATTTACTCAACCTGTCACGATTAATAAAGGCACAGGAAATGTTAATATTCCCGTTACCTTAGATACAGGCGGAATTGTTAATGCGACTTTATTAGGGACAGGAGCAGCGAATACTCAGCATATTTTTCGTTACAATATTGGTTTAGGAAAAGAGGATAATAATGGCCCCGTTACAGGAACAGCGTTAACCTTAACGGGGGATGCAACTGTTAAAGATAGTGGGGGAAATAACGTTAATTTAACCCTCAATAATGTGACGGATACCACAGCCATTAAGGTAGATGCAGTCACACCAACAGTTAGTAGCATTATTCGTCAAACTCCAATAACAGAAATTACCAATGAGAATACTGTTGTTTATCAAGTTAATTTTAGTGAAGGGGTGAAAGATTTAGACATTAGTGATTTTATCATCACCCCAATAGGAACAGTAAACGGTACAATTGCCAGTGTTTCTGCGGTAACGGGAAATAGTGTTAATGTCACTGTCAATAATATTAGTGGAAGCGGAACATTACGACTGGATACCTCAGCGACTCCGACAATTAAAGATATTGCTGGAAACGCCTTAACAACAGCCTTTAATACAGGTGAAACTTATACAGTTGACGGAATTCAACCAACAGTTAGTAGCATTATTCGTCAAACTCCGCTCACAGAAATTACCAATGGAAATACTGTTGTTTATCAAGTTAATTTTAGTGAAGGGGTGAAAGATTTAGACATTAGTGATTTTATCATCGCCCCAACAGGAACAGTAAACGGTACAATTGCCAGTGTTTCTGCGGTAACGGGAAATAGTGTTAATGTCACCGTCAATAATATTAGTGGAAACGGAACATTACGACTGGATACCTCAGCAACTCCGACAATTAAAGATATTGCTGGAAATGCTTTAACAACAGCCTTTAATACGGGTGAAACTTATACAGTTGAGGTTATAACGCCAGCACCAACACCAACGCCCACACCAACGTTAGAACCTAGTCCNAGTCCAACGCCAACGCCAACACCGACAATAGCACCTAGTCCCACACCCACGCCGATTCCCCAAACTGGAGAAGAAATTATAAACTTTCTTACAGGGTTAACTCCTGAACAGTTTGCGGCGGTGACTCCCACGCAGTGGACAAGCTTCCTGCAAATTTTAAGTCCTGAAGAGTTAAAAACCTTAACCCAAACTTTAACGCCCCAACAATGGCAAGCCCTAACTCCTGAACAATGGCAAGCGTTTACCCAAAATACAACACCTCAACAGTTACAGGTATTTATTCCTGCTTTAGGCCCTGAACAGTTGCAAGCAGTCACACCCCAACAATGGTCAGAAGTTACCCAAGGTTTAACTCAAGAACAACTACAAACCTTTTTCCCTTGGCTAGTGGCAGTTCCTCCTTCAACACCGATTCCAACACCCTCACCGATTTTAGCCCCGACCCCAACGCCAGCACCAACGTTAGAACCGAGTCCCACACCATTATCTCCTGGTGATACCACTCCTCCGACAGTTACCCTTGAGCAAAATCGTCCCCCTTCTGACAATGCTGTTTACTTGAAGGTGACATTTAGTGAATCTGTTAAGGGGTTTGAAGCGAATGATCTCCTGTTAGGGGGAACTGCAAGGCCCAAAACCGCAACCATTAGAGGTAGTGGCAGCATCTATGAGGTAGCGGTTGAGGGAATGACCGCATTTGGGACTGTTTCGGTTACACTTCCAGCCAATACTGTTACCGATGAAGCGGGCAATTTTAACCAACAGAATACCGTCATTGATCAACTGACTAACTTTAGCCCACCATACAAGCCAGAAACTCTAAATTTCCTTCAAGGTGTTGCTACCGCCAAGGCCATTACTCTAAAACAACTAACCCCAACACCAGTGGCTTTAGCAGCAAATAACACTGACGATCCCGTCAAGACACTTGGAGCAGTTGTATCTGCATTCAACCGTGTTGATCTTTCTGCTCAGGCATTTAATAATAATATCTTTGGAAACACAATAACAGGAGCAGGAAATTCATCTAATGTTGAAAACGTATTCCAATTAATGAGTTTTCAAGCACTTGGTGTGATAGATCGATTAGGTCAGTCGCGTTTTAACAGTTTACTTTTTTTACGTCGAGCTAGAGAATTTAGCTACAAAAGGCAAATCCGATACTTTCGGAGCAGATTAGGTGACATGGTTCGTGATAAGTTGACGGGTAGCAGGTTTATGGGGCCTGGTGGCACAATTGTCCGCAGTTTGTTCAATAGAGAGCGTCAGGGCATGGAATATCAAGAAAACTTAATCGCACCTCAATATGATGTGATATCTTTTGTTGATGATCTTGCATCTGAGAATTTTAATTCTATCCCCCTGTTAGATCCAGGAGACGATACATTTTCTCAGCATTATTATGTATTGAATTCCAATGGTAGTATTGTACTGCCTCTGGAAGTTCCCCAGAAATTGAGTATTTCTGAACAACCGATTAACGCCAACGCGACGAATCAGGAAATATTTGAACATTTCAATCGAGAAAGCTTTGAAGTTTCTGTCCCTGAAAAGATTGGTGGTGCAATGTTGACGGAAAATAATCGCACCTTGCAAAATTTACAAACAGATCTTCAAGAAACTCTAGGAACTGAATCTCCTGAACTCAATCAATTGGCTCAACAAATTTTAACTCGGTTTGATGCCAATACCCCATGGGATTTCTCTATGCTTGCTCCTTTCTCCGAATTTCCAGGGGGTTTGCCGAGTAGTGACCCAATTCTGATGCAAGCCAATGTAGCTTTGTCACAGCAAACAGGAATCGGAAATCAACAAATTAGCTTGATTGATAGTACGGATTTGCCTAATTCTATTATTCAACTCCAAAATATTAATGTTGCTTTATTAAGGGGGGAAATGCAACTCTTGGGGGATGCCGGAAAAAATATTGTTGTGGGAGATAAACTAGCCCAAACCATTGCATTAGGTCAAGGGGATGATGAAGGTCATGGCGGTGCTGCTGGAGATATTCTATATGGTGGAAAAGATGATGATTTGCTATTTGGAAATCAAGAAAATGATAACTTGTTTGGAGATTTAGGAAATGATAATCTTTATGGTGGACAAGGGTATGATGTCTTAGATGGAGGAGAAGGGGATGATCACCTATTTGGAGATTTAGGAAATGATATTTTAATCGGAGGTAAAGGACGCGATCGCTTTTATATTGGAGCGAATCAAGGAGTAGATATCATTAATGATTTTACTCTGGGTGAAGATCAGATTCAGTTAATAGGCGGATTAATCTTTGAAGAGTTGCAAATCACAACAGTTAGTGGCAATACAATCATTAAACTTGCCAATACGGGAGAGGAACTTGTTAAACTGTTGGGTTTTGATAGTACCTTAATTAATTCCTCAGAATTTATCGCTTGATAGCAGTTAGCCAGAAAGGGAGGTATAGCAGTCTTTGTCAAACACACTGTTTAACAAAGACTGATGCAGCAAATATAGACAGTAAAGCGTTTTTTTCCCAGTTAATATGAAATCCCATTATAGATGCTACAGATGTTCCCCTCTAACCCCCTGTAGAGACTAGCCATGCTTAGTCTCTACAGGGGGGGAATTTGTAGCAAACATTAAGGGATGGAATATAAGCTGTTAAACTTTTCCCGGCTATACAACTGATTTAAGCTTGCTATATTTGCAATTTAAACTGTTTCCTCAATTAATCCAGGAGGAGGAGTAATTTCAATCCGTTTTTGTTCTAAATCCACAACCGGAACGATTTCTTTTACAAAGGGAATCAAAACAGTAGGTAGAAGTTTGGGTTTACGTTTCTTTTTAGTTTTACGGTGAATCTGTTCGGGGAGGGGGTCAGCAACAAGAGTGTCTTGGGTTGGGGTTGGGGAATGTAACTCCACTTCTAGTAAATCATTTCCGGCCGAAATCACATCTATGATTTTTCCAATCACTTCTGCTTTTCTTTGGTCGAATACTTCCAACCCAATCAAATCTAAAACATAAAATTCATCTGCTTCTAAATAGGGCCGATCTTGGTCAGTAACCAACAACGGACAGCCTTGTAACGCTTCCGCCTGACTCCGATCTTCAATTCCCTCGATTTCAACGACATAAATCCCCTTACTGGGCATTAAATAGCCCCCCAAAAATTCCACAGGTTCAGGTTCTGTTTGTCCAGGTTGTAATAACCAGCGCTGACCCGGTTCGATAAACCGTTCAGGAAAATCCGAATTTGGATAAACCCGCACTTCACCCGTTAACCCGTGAGCCGCAACAATAGTCCCGATCTCGATCCACTCAGACATGATACTATTTTTTAATTCTTGCTGTTCTTTGATAATTTGATCTTGGGGATTTCCAATATGAATTTTCTCGATTATATCACGATTATCGATAGTTTGGCAATGCTCGATCGGCCAACTTCTAATATCAAGCGGTAAGCTCCCCCCTTGATTTAGACAAACATTACAAGTTTTAGAAGATCAGAATTCTTTGTTTAATAGAATGGTCGATAATATATCTAGCAGATTTATTGAGCCAATCTCTAACTTTAGCGTTACGGTTGATAGCTAATCTAGCTTGACGCTCCCTAGTGCCTTTGATTTTTTGCCAATCTTTGATAGACTGCACCAAGAGCATTTTCTTTATTGAACCATCTTCAAGGGGAATCAACTCCCCTGCGTCGTGTTTACTCTGTTTTCTGAAGAGGCGCTGAGTTTCTAAACTCCCATCCTGATCTTATGAAAAACAAACACAAATTTGCGATCGCCTCCACCTTTTGTCTATTTTGGACACAGGCGATGCTTACACCCAAGTCATTCGTTCAACGCAGCCGGATTGCTGCTGTCACTATTTTACTATTTTTTACGGCTTTATCCGCCGAGTCCTTTGCCTTTCCCTTGGCTCAAAATCCCCCTTTATCAGAACCATCTTTACAGGAAAAAGACATTCAAGATCTGGTTGAAACTCAAGTTGATAATACCTTCCGTCGTCATCTAGGGCTATTAAGTTTAATTTTACTCTTTTTGCTGCTTTTGAATACGATCGCGGCTTGTGGAGTTTGGTTTTTACTCAAAAAATTAGCTCAACAAACGGCATCCGCAGAACAAGAAATCGAAAGTTTAAAAGCGGATACCCTCACCGAGATGGAACGGGTACTCACAGAAGCTAGACAAATTTTATATCAATTGCAAAATAAAAATGATTTAGCTCATGAAACGTTACAAACCCTCACAACTCAAGCTCCTTTACAAGTAATTGAAGCGGTTTGGGTAGAACATCCTCCCAAAACGGGAGTACCGACTGTGATTCAAACCGAATCTATTCCCGAAGTTGCTGTATTATTACCTCAAAGTAATGGCATATCGACGGCTTCTGAAACCTTAATTCCAGCGAATCATTCCGAGGAAATTTTAATCCCGGTTATATTTTCATCTTCCCCAGAAACAGAAAAGTCTGGGGAAATTATACAGCCAACTGCTAACAGTCAAGACTCCGTTGAAGCTTCTGTTTCTGACAGTGAAGAACAACTCAAACAAGCTGTTAATTTGGCAAAAACAGGAGATAAACTCTTTTTAGAAGGGGATTTAGAAACGGCGATTCAAACCTATAATGAAGCGTTAAAGTTTAAACCGGATTTAGCTGAAGTTTGGAATAATCGAGGTGTGGCGTTAACGCGATTACAACGTTATCATGAAGCGATCGCATCCTATGAAAGAGCCATCCAATTGCGAGATCATTATGCTGATGCTTGGAATAATCGCGGGGTGGCTTTAGGAAAACTCAATCATTATGATGCCGCTATTTTATCCTATCAACGGGCGATTGAATTTAAACCGAATTATATGGATGCCTGGAATAATCAAGGCTTTGCTTTGGCAAAAATTCAAAAATACGATCAGGCGATTTCATCCTATAATCAAGCTGCGAAAATTCGCCCTGATTTTTATCGAATCTGGTATAATAAAGCCCGTTGTTATGCGATTCAGGGACAAGTTGAGTTAGCGCTAGAAAATTTAAAACGGGCAATCAGATTGAATGCTGAGGCTTGTAAAAAGTTAGTTAAACGTGAAGCTGATTTTGATTCCATTCGACAGGATGAAAAATTCCAAAAGTTAAATTTTGACTCATAATATTTGAAGTTACATGAATATACCTGAATTAATTGTTGTGCTATTTTCCGCTTATTTCGGTTTTTTTTATAGTCCTTACCTTGAGTTTAAATCAAATTCTTTTAAGGGCTTAATTGAAAAAAATATAAATCCTATTTCTTTAAATTATAGGGTTAAATTTGCCAAACTACAAGCCTCTTCCCGCAGCGATCGCATTTTAGTTAGAGAGTTAATTGAAAATGAAGTTTCTCGCAGTATTAGGCGAGTTAATCCCTTATTAACCACTTGGATTTTAGTGGCTGTTCTAGTTCCGACTGCCAGCGTTTTGAATATTTTAATTTTGTTTTTTAAAGTTACTCAAAATAGTCGCAGATTTTCCCAAAGTTTAGATTCCCTCAAGGATGATTTTATCCCTGAATTTTATGCTCGTATTGCAGAAGCTCAAGACATTGTTTATGATCTGCAAGATTCTCTCCAAGTCACGGAAGAAACCCTGCAAGGAATACAAGATAAGTTAGACTCCCTTTCCACCCAAGATGATGATTTAGAAGAATATACTGTAGAAGATGATAAACACAGACTCAGAAATCGACGGGTGATAGCATCCAAAAGTTAAATTTCTATGTTTCAAAGGTCTTAGTAAAACTAAACATATTTTTACATGAGTTCAATGAGTTAAGTTTTAGTAAAATCAGCGATCACTCAATCCCAGAAGCTATAAATTTTGGGCGATCAGGAAATTATGGAAAAGAGGAACATTAGTAAAAGTAAATTAATTATAAAGAAGTTCGTAGCTATTGTTGAGCATGATACAATTTTCTATATTCTGCATATATAGCAGAAAAACATATCTGGCTAACTCAGGAAAAAACTAATGATGACCACAGAACGTTTAAAAAAATTTACAATTTTGCATTCAAATGATATGCACGGAGACTTTCTCGCAGAAGCGAAAAGTGGAGAAGGTAATCTAATTGGGGGATTATCCTTGCTTTCTGGATATATCAATAAAGTCCGTCAAGAAGAGAAAAATGTGCTTTATACGATTTCTGGAGATATGCTCCAAGGGTCGATGATTGATACGGAATTTAAGGGACTTTCAACGATAGAAATTATGAACTACCTAGCGCCAAATGTAGTGACGCTGGGTAATCATGAATTGGATTATGGATTCCCGCATTTATTGTTTCTGGAAAAGATGGCAAATTTTCCAATCGTTAATGCTAACTTGTATATTAAAAAGTATGGCAAACGATTGATGAACCCCTATATAATCCTGAATGTAGATGGATTTGATGTCATGTTCATCGGCATCGTAACGGAAGAAGTTTTAAAAGCTTTAAAACTAGACACAAGTATTAGTACATTTGTGGGTTTGGAAGATGCCGCAGCCGAAGTTGGTAAAATTTGTAATACTTACAAAAGTGAAGATATTGACCTCACAATTCTCCTGACCCACATTGGTTTTGAAGAAGATAAAAAACTAGCGGCAATGCTAGATCCGGCATGGGGTGTAGATATGATCATTGGCGGACACTCCCATACCGTTTTAGAACAACCAGCGCAAGTTAACAACATTTTGATCGCACAAGCAGCAGTTGGATCAGATCAAATTGGACGTTTCGATATTTTAGTTGATGATGATACCAACAGCATTGTGGAATGGAAGTGGGAACTGGTTCCTATCAATAGCACAGTTGCAGAGCCGGATACGGTTTTGGAAAACTTTATTGCAACTTATAAGGAAGAAGTTGATCGCAAATATAACCGAATTATTTGTCGATTGTCACGTCAACTGATTCATCCTTGCCGTGAAGCCGAAACTGCATTGGGTAACTTAATCACCGATGTTTTAGCCCAAACCGATTTGATTGATGTTGTTTTGATCGGAAGTGGTTCGATCCGGGGAACAGAATTAGGGCCTTTGGTCACATTAGGCGATTTGAAAAAAACTTATCCTTATGATGAGTCCCTTTATAAAGTGAAAATTACTGGGCTACAGATGAAAAAAATCTTTAGCTACTTTATGAGACCAGAGAACAGAATTCCGGGTGAAGGAAATTGTTTCCAGGTAAACAAAGGCATTCAGGCAATTTACAATGAGGCTGAGAAAAAACTAGAGTCTTTAAGCATTAATGGAAACCCTGTACAAGACGATGCACAATATACCCTTTGTCTCCAGGAATATCATTACAAAAATTCAGTGATCAGTCTCAATATGACACCTGACGAATTAGGGACTCCCAAGGTGGTGACCACATCTGCTCAACAAGTTCTGGAAGAATATCTAAGTTCTCATCAACTTCTTGATAACGAAGTTGAAGGAAGATTAGTCTACCAATAGGTGAGTTTGATAGAGTGCGATCGCTCTTTTAGGGGGTTTTGAGGAACAATCAGATCAAAACCCCAGGGAGTATCTAGGCGATCGCATCTCATTAGGCCTAGCTGACCCTAACTCCAGATCGGATAATTTTTATATTATAATATCCTATAATCAGCCCAATCGAAAATATCTACCTATGCGTTTTATTAGTGTTAAAACCGATTTTGGGTTCAAAAAAGTCTTTGCTTCTCCCCAGAGCAAAAATGTCCTGATCAGCTTCCTTAATGCTATGATCTATGACGGACAACCAACTATTGAAGACTTAGAAATTATTGATCCTTATGCGTCGGGAAGTGTTACGGGATTAAAAGATAGTTATCTGGATGTTAAAGCTAAAATTACTGGGAATAAAACAGTAATTATTGAAATGCAGGTGATTAATGTTCCTGCTTTTAGCAAGCGAGTTATTTATAATGCGGCTAAAACCTACGCTACTCAACTCAAACCCAGAGAGGGATATTCTAAGTTAAATCCCCTAATTGCATTAACAATTACCGACTTTATTTTATTTAAAAATAACGATAATTTTCTCTCCCATTTTATATTCCAAGAAATAGAAAATAAGTTCGAGTATCCTGAACGAGAAATCGAGTTAATTTTTGTAGAATTGCCTAAATTTAATCAAGAATTAGAACAACTGGAAAATCTTTCTCAAAGCTGGGCTTATTTTATTAAAAATGTTTCTCAACTGGAACAAATTCCAGAGGAATTGTCATCGATTGTCGAAATTCAAACGGCTTTTGAACTGGCAAATCGAGCCAATTTAACCCTAGACGAATTAGAAAAACTAGAAAAACGCGAAATGTTTTTTGAAGACCAACGCGGGGCTGTTCTTAAAGGCATAGAAGATGGCAGAATCTTAGGAATTAAGCAAGGAATTAAGCAAGGAATTATCGAAGGTAAATTATCATTAATTCTGCGAATAATTTCTCGATTATTGGGTGAAATTTCATCAGAAACTCAAACCCGTATCCAACAGTTAAACTCTGAACAATTAGAGAATTTAGGAGAAGCTGTTTTAGACTTTAAAACAGTAGAAGATTTGTTAGTTTGGCTATCAACTGCATCGGAATTATAACAGTTAACCCGATAGGAAAAAACCGATAGCCTGTAGCAATTCCCATCCTCAACTACTCCACAGGCTCAATACCAGCAGCACGAAGTTGAGCGATTAATTTCTCAGCCCGTTGACGTTCTTGCTCGGCTCGTTGACGCTCCTGCTCGGCTCGTTGACGCTCCTGTTCAACCCGTTGACGTTCTTGCTCAACTCGTTCAGCACCCCACAATAGCAAATTCCCCTGTTCATCCCACCAACGCAGCCAGTAACCTGAACGGTTTTCGCGGGTTCCTTGCCATACTCCTAAAAAAAGCTGTATTTGATCTATCCAAAACCAGCCTTGTTCATTAGCAGACTCCAGCCGATAGCGTTGGTTATCGTCCAAACGGTAGAGTTCTAAAATTCCAGTTTGGAGGTCAAAAATTCCATAATTGGGAACTTTCAAAATCTGTTCATAGAAGAAGAATTTTCCCGGAGGATAGGTTTCTTTAACGGAATATTCTCCTCCGTCAGTATGGGATAAAAACTCTAGCACCAGGGCTGGAATATTCCCCTGCAAATGGGGGGTATAACTACGAAAAACTTCTTCTCGACTAACAGTAATAGGGTGAATATAAGCCCAATCTGGAGCTTTTATCGCTAATTTACCATTGATAGTCGCACAAATCCCATAGTTTGTGGGAGTAAGGGCGGTTTCCGGTAGTTTTCCAGCAAGTTGTAAACCTTCGGTTAAGGCCGCAGCGAGGGCTGGTTGATTAATATTATCCACAGGGTCATCAGGGAGCACAAAATCATCTGGCAACTTTTCCCAAGTAATAGTGTAGTTAGGGGAGGTAGCTAACATGATTATCCGTGCAAGGGTAGTTAATTTTTATTATTATATCAATTAACGGCTTAACTGTCAACAAATTCCTCCCTATTGTCTCCAGGAAAAACAACATCTTCGTACAGCAAAGAAATAGGACAATAGAAATTAACGCTGGTTAAGTGAACTTCCAAATCTGTCTCGTTGGTAGCAGTTTCTTCCGGGGAATAAGCAGTGAGTTCCCATTTTTCTTTCTCATTGAGTCGATAACAATCTACGCTCATTGTTTCTGCTTCAATCAAAACATATTCTTTTAAAGTGTCAATGCGACGATAATTCCTAAATTTTTTGCCCTGATCAATATGTTCTGTACCGGGTGACAATACTTCTACAATTAGACAAGGATGATAGACAACCTGGCGAGCCGTTTGATCTCGACTTTCACAAGTGACCATGACATCGGGATAGTGAAAGGGGCCATTTTTTGAAACTCCCACTTTAGCATCTGCCATGAAGACTTTACACCCCTTACCGCGTAGGTGATTTTTGAGCGCGGAAGCGAGGTTTAAGGCAATAGAGTTATGGGAAAGAGTTCCCCCGGTCATGGCAAAGACTTGCCCATTCATGTATTCATATTTAAGGGGTTGTTGTTCTTCCCATTCCAGGTACTCCTGGGGAGTCATTAGTTGGGGCTGGGGATGAGCGATCATCAGGTATTTATCCTTTAAATTTGACTTCTGCTATTAAGTTGTAGATAACTTAGGTGGCTGACGCCACCCAACATTTAGATATATTTTTTTAAAAATAGTTCTAACTGTTGCAGTCGGTCTGGGGGAATTTGATTGAAGGGGGTTAAGATGGCATATTTTAACGCGGAATGAGCTTCTGATGGGGGTAAATTATCCTTTAAGCGACGCACGGTTTCTTGAATCACTTTTTGAGCATTAACGGCATTTTTATGTAAATTTTGAATGATCATTTCTACACTGACATGATCATGATCGGGATGCCAACAATCATAATCGGTAACTAAGGCTAAAGTGGTATAAGCAATTTCCGCTTCTCTGGCTAATTTTGCTTCGGTTAAATTCGTCATTCCGATAATTGTTCCGCCCCAACTGCGATATAAATTAGATTCGGCTTTTGTAGAAAAAGCTGGCCCCTCCATACAGATATAAGTTCCCGATAAATGATAATCAATATCGGGTAAATTTAAGGCTGAAATGGCTTCTCCCAAAACTTTTGATAATTCAGAACAAAAGGGATCACCAAAGGTAATATGAGCCACAACACCCTCACCAAAAAAGGTAGAAACCCGTTGACGAGTTCGATCAATAAATTGATCAGGAACTACTAAATCTAAGGGTTTGACATCTTCTTTTAAAGATCCAACAGCCGAAGCCGAAATAATATACTCTACCCCTAAACTTTTAAGCGCGTAAATATTAGCCCGATAGGGTAATTCGGTGGGTAAAAATTTATGAGTTCGTCCATGTCGGGCGAGGAATGCGACTCGCATTCCTTCTAATGTTCCCACTAAAATCGCGTCGGAAGGATGACCATAAGGAGTATCAAGGCGAACTTCTTCCACATCAGTAAACGCCTCCATCTTATATAATCCACTTCCGCCAATAATCCCTATTTTAACCTCGCTCATGCTTTTTTCCTTGACCAAGTTGTACTTAGGTATTGTACCGAAAATTTACCTAGATTGACTCACGAAAGATATTAATTTTTCCCTAGGGTTAGGATAACAGCCCTTGTCAGATGTCCCCTTCTTCGTTAAGCTATTAATCAGTCATCAGTCATCAGTCATCAGTTATCAGTGAAAGAAGTTAAATTAAGACTTGACTAATTAATGATCACTGTCAACGATTTCATAACTGGTAACTGATATTAATGAATTGGAACTCCATTCAACAACAGAATCGTTTTTGGTCTATGAAAATCAAAAGGTTAAAATCTTTAACTCGTTCAGTTCACAGTCAAATTCAAAGAATTAGAATTGGAAAAATTACCCGTTTTCAACGATATTTAGCCTTATGCTGCTGTTGCGTTTTTCTAGGATTAACCTTAATTCAATTTCCCGTGCTTTCCACTTCCGTTAATATTGCCACATTCAGACAAGAATCATCGGAAAATTTATTAGCCCAGGGAATTGTTAATCCTGCGAGTGCGATTAGTCATCAACGAGAATTTCGAGGAGTTTGGGTCGCCACCGTTGCCAATATTGATTGGCCGTCTAAATCTAATTTATCCGTTGATCAACAAAAATTTGAACTGATTGCCATCTTAAACCGGATGCAAGAATTAAACTTAAATGCGTTAATTCTGCAAGTTCGTCCCAATGGCGATGCGTTGTATAGTTCCAGTTTAGAACCTTGGAGTGCGTGGTTAACAGGATCTCAAGGAACTCCCCCAAATCCCTATTATGATCCGCTACAATTTGCGATAGAAGAAGCTCATAAACGCAATATTGAATTACACGCTTGGTTTAATCCTTATCGCGCTAGATTAAGAGGAAATGCTCCCTTTGCTCCTAATCACATGGCTTCAAAATTCCCCCAATATACTTATCAATATGGGGATTTAGTTTGGATGGAGCCCGGTGCGCGGGAAGTTCAAGATCAAACGTTTAATGTAATTATGGATGTGGTACAACGTTATGATGTTGATGGCATCCATTTAGATGATTATTTCTATCCTTATCCTAAAGAAGGAATTCCTTTTCCTGATAGTCAAACCTATAATTCCTATCGCGCTGCGGGCGGAACATTAGGGTTAAAAGATTGGCGACGTCAAAACGTTAATCTGATGATTAAACGCATTCATGATGGTATTAAAGCGACAAAACCTTATGTTAAATTTGGTATTAGTCCCTTTGGAATTTATCGCCCTGGCGCAGCGCCCGGAACGGTAGGATTAGATCAATATGATTCTCTCTACGCCGATGTTAAATTATGGATAGAACAAGGCTGGATGGATTATTTATCACCCCAATTGTATTGGAAAATTGATCCGCCTCAACAAAGTTATCCAGTATTATTAGATTGGTGGTTACAACATAATCCCCAACGCCGTCATATTTATACCGGAAATTCTCTCTATCGTATTGAGAACGAATGGCCGATTTCTGAACTGCAACGACAGATAGCAATTTCTCGACAAAAGTACCCCCAATTGTCTTTAGGAAATATCTTTTTTAGTATGAAGATATTCCGGGATAATCGTCAGGGTGTAAATGAGATTTTCAAAAGTGCGGTTTATCCAACTCCAGCCTTAGTTCCCCCGATGCCTTGGTTAGATAATCAACCCCCAGAAACTCCAACAATTATTCAATCGAATTCTGGAATCATTTCTTGGAGCCCTTCTTCCGCGAGTGATATTCGTTCTTGGTCTATTTATCAACAATTTTCTAACGGTTGGCAGTTAGTTAAAGTTGTAGATCAAGCTACAACATCTGTAAGAGTTCAACCCGGAAATTATGCAATTCGTGCGGTGGATAGACTGGGGAATGAAAGCGTTGAACAGGTTGTTTCTGTGTCCTAAACAAAGGAGACTCAAAAATTCGGTTTCTTGAACTATACCCCCTTAATCTCTTCCTTTGTGTCTTTGTGTCTTTGTGGTTGCTTCTACAGAAAAAAATGGCGAAGGTATTGTTTGAGAAACCGGGTTTTGAGTCTACTTCATCCCATTATATCTGACTAGAAATTAATTTTTTCTAATCAATTTTGCAAAATTGAAGATCACTCAATCACTTTCAATATAAGGAATCGTAAAATGGAACTGACTGCCTTGATTTTTACCAGAGGAATCTGCCCAAATTCTCCCGCCCCAGCCGTTAACAATTTGTTTGCCGATCGCTAATCCTAAGCCCGTTCCACCCACACTTCGACGCAGTGACCCTTCTTCTTGATAAAATCGTTCAAATACTGCGTCTAAACGATTCGGTTCGATTCCCCGTCCAGTATCGGAGATCGTCACTTCTATCATTTGATCACCATTACATTCAGCTTTAATAGTGACTTTACCATCAGAATTCGTAAATTTACAGGCATTATCTAATAGTTTGGAAAGTAATTCTACTAACCATTCGCCATCGGCTTGAACTAAAGGCAAATCCGAGGGAACTTTTGTTTCAATACCCGGAACTTGATTTTTAGAATTGTGGGTGCGAATGCCACTAATAGCTAAATCAATACATTCTTTTAACCTTAATGATTCAGGATTCCAATCGACTCGGCCACTTTCTAAATGGGATAATTTTAAAAAATCTTGGACTAATTTTCTTAATCTTTCGGCATCAGTTAAGGCTGTATCTAACATAATTTTTCGCATTTCTACAGGCATATCCGGCTCTTGATTCAAACTTTCTAAACAAATTAAAATTGTCGATAAGGGAGTTCGCAATTCATGTCCGGTAATGGCAATTAAATTACTGCGAGTGCGTTCTAAGGCTTCTAATTGTTGGTTTAAGTCTTCTAAATTTGCATAGGTTTCCGCTTGAATAATAGCAGCACCCAGTTGAGTTGCGATCGCATCTACCATTGACAAATCATCTGCTTCCCAAACCGAATGATTACAATTACATTGATGTAATTCCACCATTCCCAAGAGTTGACCTTGATATAAAATAGGAATCATTAACCAGCCTTTAATTTCCCATTTTTGAGAAATTTTCTTGAAGGATTCTTGAGATTTAGCAGTTCCATTCTGAGTTGTTGTAATCCAGTCTAAATCAATTTTATCAACTTCACTAATATAAACTCGTTCTCGGCATTTAACCACTTCTTGAAATAAAGGATTTTCTCGCAAAATCCAAGTTTTTCCCATCAGAGAAATCACATCACCACATAAATATTCATTAGAAATTTTAGCAGAATTATCCGTTGCTTTGCAGCGATAAATTAAGCAACGACAAGCTCCCATTGCTTCCCCTAACTGTTGTGTTGCCACTTTAATCACTTCTTGAGGATTTAGAGATTGGCGAATTGTTGCCGTAATAGAATTAACTAAACGTTCTTTTCGTTCTTTAGCCGCTAAAGAACGATAGACTCGTAAAAGTTTATGTTGACCTGCTTGTAAATAGGTGACTAAACGATGAGCAAACGGATCATTGAGGGAAGAAGAACAACCTTTAGAAACGCTATTTGATGGGGTGCGAGTTGAAGATTTTTTGCTTTTTTTAGTTCCTGAACGAATGCCATAAAGATTAAAAGCTTGTTCTACTTTTTCAGCTAATTCAGGACGGTAATATAAAACCCGTTCTAAGAGAAGTTCTGCAACTTTAAGACAGACTTGACGATCCGATGTCCAAATTCCTTCAAAGGGACGAGCTTGATCCATTAATAACTGTTCTGGCATATCAGAATTTTGGACTAAATCTTCCCGTTCAATACAGACTAAACAGGTTGAATAGTGTTGTCCTAAAACCAATAAATTCCATTCTCGACTCAGTTGCTCTTTTGAAGAAAATGCCACCATTTCATGAACACCAGAGGAGTTTTTAAATTCCGTTTCGGGTGCCGCCATTACATACACCTGGGGCGTGATGGCGGAAATTCTACGGTAACGGTGAGCTTCTTGAAGATAAAATCGTTCTCGTTGAAAGGTAGCAATAACCAGAGGTTGGTCAGTTCCCGCTAAAACTTGATCCTCCATCGCATGAGATAGAGCCGTTAAGGAGGATTTAAAATAAATTTGGGGTTTTAAACTGGGCAAAAACTGCACCAATTCCATTAATACCGAAGTCGAGATACTCATCTAGGGTCTCTGATGCTGAAGCTACAGCAAACGATTGATACTGTCCTGATTGAGTTAGATTTTCCCATTTTATTAAAAGTTTAGCAGGTTTGAACTATCCCGTCTTCAGTTGCCAAAAATTAGGCTGTCAGCGAAAGCTAACAGCCTGTCCAATGTCCGAAATAGCGAGAGTAGAGTTAGAGTCTAAACTGGGTTTTTCCTCTCAGGTCTTCGTCCCAAGGCACTTTAATGAATTGATCGTTTTCCCAATCTGTCGGATAAATGGGGGGAATCCGAATATGATTAGATCGAACTAAGACTAACCAACGTCCATCGGTCGTCAAATAACCCAATTCGGCAATATAATCTCGATCACTCATGGGAATGGAGATATACCATTCTCGCGTCATCTCGTCACATTCATATTCTTGCAGGGACAATGGGGGATGGGAGTCGAGATCAATTCCGGTGACGTCATAAACCCGCAAAACCAGGTATTTTCCGCCTTGGTGACGTAAATGTTCTTTATGTTCGTTGGGAATATCCCAATAGGCATAGGCCCAATTTGGATCACGGGGTAGCAGGAAAATCTGACTCTGGCCATAACCATTGGGTAGTGTTGGAAGTCCTTGGTCTACATCTGCAAGAGAGGGTTCAAATTTTATCTCTCTTCCGAGGTTAAATTTAGTCGCCGCTACATCCGTTTCTGAACGAACATCTTGATGAGCAATTCCTAATTCTAATTCTACTTGCTTTTGTTCCGGTTCTACTATTTCTGAAACGGGTATTTCTAATTCCGTTAACTTCTCATCAACCGTGACAATAGTTAGAGATTCTTCCTCAATAACGGGTTCTACAATAGTAGATTTAATTGAAATATCCGGCTCTGATTCTACTATTTTTGAAACGGGGATTTCTAATTCCGTTAACTTCTCATCAACCGTGACAATAGTTGGAGATTCTTCCTCAATAATCGGTTCTACAATAGTAGATTGAATTGCAATATCCGGTTCCGGTTCTACTATTTCTGAAACGGGTATTTCTAATTCCGTTAAATTCTCATCAACCGTGACAATAGTTGGAGATTCTTCCTCAATAACGGGTTCTACAATAGTAGATTTAATTGAAATATCCGGTTCCGGTTCTACTATTTCTGAAACGGGTATTTCTAATTCCGTTAAATTCTCATCAACCGTGACAATAGTTAGAGATTCTTCCTCAATAACGGGTTCTACAATAGTAGATTTAATTGAAATATCCGGTTCTGACTCTACTATTTTTGAAATGGGTATTTCCGATCCTGTTAAATCCTCAACGGGTGTTTTTGTTGTTAAAAATTCCGTAATTACGGCTTCAGCTTCAGTTTCATCAATTTCCTCAATTAATACCGCTTCAGAAACTTCCTGAATAACCCTTTCTTCAATCGGATAAAATTGCTTCTCAGTAGACGTTGCTGGACTGAAAAATTCTGCTTTTGGTTGTAAATTTTCTTCTAATTGAACCGTTTCTATCTGAGTCCGTTTGGCAAGAACAGTACGAGGAACAGAAACAGAATGAACAGTAGCCGAGACTGGAGTTTTCAGAGATTCTATAGACTCCTTGAAATCTATTTCTCCCCCTAATACTGGACTCGAAGAACTCTGAGGTAACTCCGTTAGAACATCAGATTTTGTAGATAATGGAGGAGGAATGCGATCGCTATTGGATTGTTGAGTCTCCGACTTAGAACGTTGAGTTTTAAGTTGTAAACTAATCCATAATCCTAAAAACGGAATAAGAGGCAGTAACCACCACAACCAAATCGGGATTTCCCTTTCCGTCGCCGGAATTGTTGCTTGCTGTACTTGAGAGGATTGCCCGACTAAACTGTCCTTTTTCGTGTTAGGTTGGGGTGAAGGAGAATCAATCTTGCTCAAGAGGATCTGTTCTTGAGAATTGAACCCTACCCCAGAATTTGACATCGGTTTCAGCTTGAAATCCCATTGCTCGTGATCATTCAAGCGTTGTTGATCAATATTAATATTCCTAACCTGTTTTTGAGACCGCAACGACGACTCTGGAAGCGTAGCAGCAGAAGTGACGCTAGAGTTAGAGTTCCATCGGGAAGCAGCCCAGGAGACGGGACTGGTCGCTATTGATAACAATAACGTTAAGGTCACTATCGATGTATCTTTTTTATTTAACAACATAGATAGAATCGCAAGCTGATAATTCCTAATTTAACTGAAAATCATCATAAAAAGATAGGAGAGTGGAAACGAGCGTATCTTCAGACGTGAGAGGAAACCTGGCCCCTAACGGATTAAACTAGAGTTTAATTCCCTTGATGGATTAAAAAATCCCCCATTGATTAAAATTAAATTGACACTCTCAGGTCTGAAGACACTGAGATTCTGCGGACAGAATTAATTTAATTTAATTCTCGCTACGATTGCCAAAGATCGTCTACTGAGTTGATCAAGCGATATACCCAATCTTCCCGATACTTTTCTCAGAATATTAGCTGCCCCATTTAGGTCAGCATTAACAACAAAACCATCAAATGTCCGATAAAGACCACGCTTAATTCTGTTTCCAGATGCTTTCCACCCCATCGGTTTTTCACCGTATTTGGGTAGGGAGTCTCCANGGCATCCTAAACCCCTAATTTTTAACCTGACTTAAGTTTAAAACGTCTGTAAAATTTGAACAGTAGGCGGGTAAGTTATAAACCGCAGGATGAACCGGATTTTGATAAGTAAAATGACGATAATTAAGGCAAAATCTATCCCATTCTGCCATTTCAATTCTAAATAACCAGATAAAAAAGTTAGCCAAACTCTGCGATAAATTAAACCGGAAATAAATGGGTTTTTTGTAATATTGACAAGCGGTTTCTATAGCTTGATTTAAGGTAATTGCTGGATTTCCTAAAACAAATTGTTCTGTTTCTTGAAATTTAGGAGGATGATTCACTAAATAATAGATGACTTCTGCAATATCGGCCGAATGAATAAAATGAAAACTCGCATCCGCTTGAAACCAACGAATTAAATTTATCCATTTAACAACATCAGCAATACCCCCGGATAAATGAGAATAGGGTTTATTAGCGTCTCCTCCTAAAACTAAAGTCGGAAATAAGACCCTCAAAGGAGGTAAACTAGGGGCAATTTCTAATAATTCCTGTAAACATTCATATTTTGTTCTAATATAATCCGTCCCAATTTCTCCCGCTTCGGGTAATAAATTGTTATTTTGACCTAAAATACTAGCCGTTGAAAAATATAAAATTTGCTCACAAATTTGAGGATTTAATAGTTTAACTAACTCTAAATTCGCCTTAACATTAATTTCTAAAACCTCTTGATATCCGCCCCAAGCTGTAGCAATTAAAATAGCACTATTAATGGTAGATAATAAATCTTGAAATTGATTGATGTCTCTTAAATTACCTACAATAATATTAACATTAGGACGACTCTTATAATCAAATCCTAATTTATCGGGATTTCTAACTAATAGAAATAATTCATCATCCGTATTTTGCATCAATTTCTCGACAATATAATGACCAATACAACCACTAGCACCCGTAATAAAAATTCGCTTTTTCATATTATTAATAATTCCTCCTACCGTGATAATGGGCGGGTTTAGATAATCTGTTGGTGGGTATTAAAAATTGACTCAAACCCGCCCCTACAACCGCTATAAATCTTGAATATATCCTCTTTGTGTCTTCGTGCCTTTGTGTTTTTTTTAGAAAATTAACCCTACCAAAAACTCCCGAAATTGGATTTTTAGGGGCGGGAAAACCCCGCCCTTGATGCGCTGAAGCGCAACAACAAATTAAGCGTTCACGCTCAATAATTTATCCGCTTGTTTTGCCGTTTCAAAGAAATAGGCAACGTTTTCTTCTGGGGTATTTTGCAGAACACCATGCCCTAAATTCAGGATATGACCTTGATTTCCGGCTTTTTTAATGGTGTCTAAAATGCGATCGCGGATCATCTCTTTTGAGCCAAATAAAATACAAGGATCAAGATTTCCTTGCACCCCAATATTTTGACCCATCCGTTGACGCGCATCCGCCATATCAACCATCCAGTCAACACTAACAAAATCAAACCCGGTTTTAGCCATTCGTTCTAATAATCCCGAACTACCATTAATATAAAGAATTAAGGGTGTATCAGGATGGGTTTGTTTAACTTGATCAACCACTCGTTTTTGATAGGGAAGGGCAAAAACTTCATAATCTTGAGGGCTTAATTGACCCGCCCAAGAATCAAACATTTGAATCACTTGAGCGCCAGAATCAATTTGATAACGCACATAAACAGCGATCGCATCTGCAACTTTTTCTAAGAATTTATGCAAAATTGCAGGTTCAGAAAATGCCATTTTTTTAATAATAGCATAATCTTTAGAACTCTTGCCTTCAATTGCATAAGCCGCTAACGTCCAAGGAGCACCAACAAACCCTAATACAGTGGCTTGATTTCCCACTTCCCGACGTAAAGTTTGGAGAATTTCCCGAATAAAAGGCAGGGTTTCTTCCGGTTCAATGGGATGCAGTTTTTCAACTTGTTCTAAACTGCGAATTGGAGGAGTAATAATCGGCCCTTTACTTTCGATAATATCGAAATTAATGCCAATTCCAGGCAGAGGCGTTAGAATATCAGAAAATAAAATCACGCCATCCGGTTGAAAAGCGCGGAAAGGTTGTAGGGAAATTTCAACAGCGATATCCGTTTTTTCGGAGCGCTCGCGGAAGGAAGGATATTTTTCCCGTAGATCACGATATGCTTTCATATAGCGACCCGCCTGTCGCATCATCCACACGGGGGGACGATCCAGTTTTTCACCACGAGCAGCACGCAACAGATAGGGAATTTGGGTCGATTCGGTCATCTTAACGTTACTAAAAGTTTAAAAAAGTTTTTAGGCCAATCCTTAGCTTACCACTGAATGGGTTTGACGGTTGACGGTTGACTGGTACGGACGGGGAAACCCCGCCCCTACAATTAATTCTGCTTCCCTATTTCTTACCTTCTGGCGGTGGACAGTCAGGGTGAATACCACCTTGAGCGCAAATGTATTGAATTTGGTTATTATCCAAATTAATTGCGTTGCTAAAATCTACCTTTTTGAGACGGTTAGATTTGGACATATCTTCTGATGTCGTAATAAATTGATCCGGTTTATTTTGTTGAGAAGAAACAAAGATAGCACCTTTAAAATTTGTTCCGTCTAATTTTGCTCCTTGAAAATTAACTAAACTTAAATTTGCATTTTTTAAATTAGCATCTTGCAAGCGAGCATTTTTAAAGTTAGAACCTGTGAGTTTAGCTGAAGTCAAGTCTGCTTCTTGTAAATTTGCTCCGGTAAAATTAACAGCAGATACATCAGTATTTTTGAAGTTAGCTTGTTTTAAATTGCTCGATTGAAAATTAGCACCTGGGGCTTTCGCTTCACTGAAACGAGCGGTTTTTAAATTCGTATTAGACAAATTAGCACTGGCTAATTCTGCTCCTGTGAATTTGGCATCAGTTAGGTTAGCCCCTTGTAAATTTGATCCCAATAATTGAGCCTTGCTGAAATTAGCTCCGGTTAAATCCGATGAGGATAAATTGGCTTTATTGAGATTTGCCTTTAAAAAATTGCTGTATTTTAACAACGTATTACTCAAGAAAGCTCCGGTTAAATCAGCCTCCGTTAAATCAGCCCCACTTAAATCTGAAACCCAATCATCAAAGGTTTCCAGTCGTCCATCTTCCCCTGCACTAGCAAAACGACTATTTTTTAAACTAGCTTTAGTGAGATTAGTATTTCTAAAGTTAATTCCCGATAAATCGGTTTGTTCTAAAACTAGAGTAAATTGAACAGGTGGGGTTGTATTTTGTCCTAAATCAATCCGACTTAAATCGGTATTATGAATAAATCCTCCATAGACTTTAAGGATTTTAGCGATCGCTCGTTGGGTGGCTTGTTGTCGCCGTCCTGTTAACTGTTTTTCTTGATTCTCTGCCCCAAATTGCATCGAATCTAAATCATTTTTTAGAGCTTGATTTAATCGTCTTAAATGGGGTAAAGCTTCCGGGCCTGTACTCACTAAAGCTTGTTGAGTAACATCAATTAATACAGGGTTTCCTTCCTGAGCCAATAAATCTACTAATAAAGGAATCGCACGAGGATCTTTAATCGCGCCTAATGCTAAAATTGCCCCTCGTTTTTGAGCAACATCCGTAGAAGCGTTAGGGGACAATTTACTGACTAAAGCTAGAAAAACTTCATTATCCTGTTGTTGAAATTCCCGACGGTTTGCTTGATTTTGAATATAAATTTGAGTCCCCACAAACGTTCCTAATACTGCCGCTAAACTAGCACTACTAACAATAATTAGAGTTAAACCCGGATGTTGACGCATCCACGCCCATAAATTAAACTCCTGCTTGCCTGTTTCTGGGGTAATAACAATGGCATGAACCCCATCATCTTCTGCGACCCAATCATAATTTGTAAAGGGATTAAACACTAAAATAGGTGGGGCTTCTTGTACAGAAGTTCCTGCTAATAAATCATGTCCAGTCCGACCTTGAAATCGTTTGGCAATCAGAGCATCTCCCAGTAACGTTACACCGGATAAAGCCCCTAAAATTAATAAATTCGGATAAGCACCCGTGACTTGCCAAAGACCATAAGCGATCCCCAAGGTCATCCCCCAACGTCCGATGAATTCTCGACTGATCGCCCGTCCCCATCCAGGGGGAGAACCATTGGGATTGACCACTTGCACCCCAAACCACAATTTGGGCAAGGTTTGGCCCCGTTTGGCTAAAAGATAGAGTTGCCATCCTCCCACCACCATCGGCAGAAGTAACGCACCTGACCAGAATAGATTGGTTAAGGGGGCGACTTTAGGACTGCGATCGCGCACCGGAATCCCCAAAGTTGCCGCAACGGTTTGGGATGTCACTCGGACAACGGGATTGAGGGGAACAGGTTGAGAACTGCGGTTAGAGACAACACCCAGGGTAAAGGGAATTAACCCACTCACTGCCACTAAGGAAACTTCCGCAACCAGCGCTCCCCATCGACGTACCCAAAAGGGCAATGACTGGGACGGGACATCTGGCCAAGATGAAGGAGATTGAGATTGATCGGTGTCTCTACCTAAAGTGGGGCTTGTCATAGTTCAAAATTCCCTGATAGGGGTCGTTAAGATTAATCAAGATGGAGAACTGTTAAAAAATCAATATGCTATAGCGAGTTTATTTTAACCCTAAACCCAAGTGCAAGCCTCGAAACCACAGAATCAGAAAGCCATGACCAGAAGCTGATCACTTCATTATGTAGTGCAGAGGTCTCAGTAATTGTCTATATTTAGCATTTGGTAAAAGCGAGTTCGATTCCCGCCACCCGCATTAATAGCCTTCCAGCCTAGACTATAATTGGCGCAAAAACTTTTGACAGTTGGTGTTGAAGATTTAAAAGTCTGTTATCCTGTCTACCATTACGAGTCAAATGCGAGTCAAATACCATGCAAGAGAACCCCCAACGTCGTAAGGGCCAGGTAGGAATTACCAGTGACCGTGGCCGTTTAAAATTGTCATTGCCAAGAAGTTTATATAACGGCCAACAACGATACATTCACTTACGCTGTCCTGATTCGCTGGAATTTCGGGTTAAAGCTGCAAACGTAGTCAAGCAAATTGAAATAGATATTGCTAATGGGATTTTTGACTTTAGCTTTGAAAGATATCTAAAGATGATTAATGCTCAACAGCCACAGTTAACCATTATTCAGTCAATAAAAAAACCTGAATTGTCCTTACAGCAATGTTGGGACTTATATTTTGACTATAAAAAACCGAGTTGGAAAAAAGGGGAAGATGGGACTAAATCAACGATGGATTATATGGAAAAGTTAGGAGATTATATTCACAACTGTTCAGTAACAGAATTTGACGCTTTAGCAGTTCGGCAGTGGTTCTTAGACAACACTACAGAGTCTATGACTAAACGGTGTTTAACCCATATCAACGCGGCTGTTAAGTTTGCCATTAAACATAAAAGGATTAGTTTAACCAGTAGTCCGTTTGAGGGAATGCCTCAAGAGTTAACCCATCATTATGAAACTGAATCAGCACCGATGGCGTTATCTTTAGAGGAAAAACAGAAAATATTTGAAGCGTTCCAAAACCACAGAGGCAACTGGAACGGACGAGGTTATACGGGTTACTCATACAGTTATTACTACCCGTTTGTTAAAGGGTTATTTTTGATTGGTAGACGACCGGAAGAGATTTGTCAGTACCGATGGAGTATGGTTAAATCTGGTCTTTTACACATTCCTGGACGGATTACAAAAACTGGACGCGATGGTAAATTCCCTCTGTACAGTGAATTAGAGGAATTATTAAACAGCATTAAACCGGAAAATCCAGACCCTAATGCTTGGGTGTTTCCTAGTCCAAAAGGGTTAAAAATTAGCTATGGAAACTTTAGTAATAAAGCTTGGAATAAAGTTGTTGACCCTTTATTTCCCGACCGAAACTTAACGCCTCGGTGTGGACGAGATACCTTTATTACTGAACAGATTATCTTACACAATCGCTCTGAAAGTGTTGTTGCCAAATGGTGTGATACATCCTCTGATGAAATCCGACGGCGTTATTTAGGGGATGCTGCAATTTATGACTTACGGCCGGGAAGTTTTAGTGATTGATTCAGGATGCTAATCAAATCAAACGTGGATGCTGCCTTTAGAAATTGTCCTAACGTATGCGCGTAGCCCTATACCGTGCAAAAAATTTTTTGAACGATTTTTGAACGGTAAAAAAAGGCATTAAAGTAGCTATACTCTCAGGACTTAGAAACCCCTATGCTTTAAACAGCGTAGAGGTTTCAGTTCTTGCCTATAGGTGGTGTTTTGGTAAGCGGGTGGCGGGAATCGAACCCGCATTAATAGCTTGGAAGGCTATAGTTTTACCACTAAACTACACCCGCGTTGTCTGTCACGATTTCTAACTATAGCATAAACTTCAGAAATGTAAACCCAGTTCTCAAACTTTTTTTTGAGGACTGGGGAACACGAGACAGACATGACCTAAGATGCCGAGGATTCAACGGTTTGCTTCGGTTTGAATTGTACCGATAGATAATTGATGGCCTGTTTAACAAAGGACTGTAATAAACTCGCCTGTTGATTTTGCTGAAAGACCGTTTGTAGGGTTTTCTTGAGATTATCCCAATTCAGACTGGGATTATCAGTGGCTTCTAATTGAATTTCCTGCGCTTGGAAATACTCAATTAAACTCAACCCCGCAATTCGGGTTAAATAGGCTGCACTCACCCCCTGAACCAGACTTCCAGCAATAAACGTTACAGTATTACTTTTTAATAACGAGGTTAAGGTTTGGGTGGAGATTTCCACAAGCCCTAATTTCAACATCTGAGTGCTGATTGTTGTTGCAACTTCTTGACCTTGTTGAAGGGAGAATTTTTGTTGATAAATCGCCCCTAAATCCATGACTAATTGGGCATTAACCGCCGCCGTTGCTAACATATCTAAAGCTGGAACTGGATTCGCCACCGTTGCGGCTGCTGCAATCCATTGATATTGTTCAATCAGAGGTAACGCCTGTTCTCGACGCATTTGATTAACAATTTCTTTGGCTTCCTGTCGCAATCCTAACGCTTCTCGATAGGTTGTTGCTAATACTAAGACTTGCTGTTCTTGACTTACAATAGAATCGAGGTGTTTTGTTAAAGAATCCAGGATCGGTAATTGCGGTTCTAGCCATTCTTGAACAGTCCCATCCTCTTGATGTTGACGGACTTTCACCGGATTCGGAGAGGCTGCGATCGCAACAATATCATCCGAAGATAACACCCCAGTTAACGTGGTTTTTAACTGTTGTAAAATTACAGGTTGATCGCCAATTAAATATTGATCTTGCTTATTCCAAACTAAAATAACTCGATGATGATTTGCTATCAGTCCAGAGAGGATTTTAAATTCGGGGTCAGTTAAATCGGCGGCAGTTATAAATAGAACTATATCCGCCACCGTTAATAAATTGGGGAGAGAAGAATCTAGTTCTGCAACTGAAACTTCTGTCAAACTTAAGGTCTGAGGGTGTTGAGTCAGCCAGTCCGACTGTAACCTTTGTAACAAAGCCGTTTTTCCCACACCTTTGTTACCCGTAACGGCGATCCGCAGATCTGTTCGTTGCAGGTGAGTGTTGAGTTGATCCGTTTGCTGTTGCAGGGCTTCTAAACGGCTATTCTGAGTAGGGGATTCTGTGGCCAGACGTTGGATCAGAGTTTGAGTCTGGGCGATCGCTTTTTCCACTAATTCCTGATTTAAAGGGACTGGAGGAGGCGACAATTGCAGAGCTTCTGTCCCNTAAACCTAATCCCGTGTAAATCACAAAGTTGTTTTACACGGGATTTTAGTTTGCCCAAAGGCATTTGAACAAATTTTTGATTATTCAAATTACCTAGATTAGCATTAATTTTAAACCCTTCATTCCAACCCATTACTAAAGTTCCAATACCATATTTGAGGCAATGGTTGATCACTTGTTTAGCTGCTTTATTAACACCATCACGCATTTGGTGATTGCGTTTACGAGTTATACGGTCTAACCAATTATCCCAATATCCTTGAGATTTACCTTCTTTGCGTGTTGATACTTTTTTATTCCAAAGTTGATTCATAGCTTTCATTGCCCTGGCATCAATTAGAAAGGAATTTCCCAAGGTATCAACACAAGCTGCTAAATTATCAGCAGTTCCTAAATCAATAGACAAGGCTTGATTACTATCTAATTCATGTTTCTGTTTTTCTACTTCATAAGATATTTCCAAATAAAAAGCACCATTTTTGGGAAGAATAGTAAACTCTTTAACTTTTGAATAGTCAACATTTGATGGCATAGGTAAGAAAAATTCAGATACTCCAAACCATCTTTTAACCGTTAATCCTAAAGAGAATCTAAGTTGACCATTAATTATTGTTGGTCTTTGTCCTCCCGAATTAGGATAGGCAACCTTGAACAATTTACAACCTTTGAGATAGCCGGGGGGTTTAGGTCGAAAATGTAATTGACCTTTTGTATACAAATCTCTCAAATTTTTAAAAGATTTGAAAGATTCTGTTACCGACATCAAGGTTTGTTGCATCGGCGTTGATGGCATTGATTGTGCTAATAAAGACTTAGCTACCGATGGCTCAAAAGCTAAATTAAACTTTCCTGTTAATAATTTACCTGTCTTAAAAAGGGTTTGACGGGCAAAATAAATTCCTGTGTTGTACAATTTACCTGATTGTTGACAAAGATATTCTAGTAAGGCACGGGTTTCAGGGTCGGGAGAAAGTAAAACTTGCTGTACTCCCATTGTCTTATTAGCTTTAGCCATTGATTCGACCATCACAGCTTTGTTAATTTCTCTTTATGGTATCATGATTCAATAAGACTCAAGGGGAATAAATTCCCTTGAGTCGTGTTTCCTCTCAGGTCTGAAGACGCGCTCGTTTCCACACTCCCATCTTTCTTTTATGAACAGGGGGGATTAAGATTTGTAAAAAAGATGGTTTGAAGAGGCTAACAATGATGAATTATTGTAAGTATTGCAATCTTAATAATCTCTTGTCAACCCTGGCAATTCTTAATTCTTCCTGCCTAATTTTTAATTGTTTTTATTCTTCATCACGAGTATCATCTACATAACCCGGAGAGGATTTATATAAATTATCTAATTGATTTCGCGCATCTTGAACGGACAAAGATCGCATCACTAACAAAGGTTCATTAATTAAATTTCCGGTTTCATCTAGCAGTTCGGGATGGAGCATTTTCTGCGTTCGCCCTGAGTTCATTGACCCGCCATAATTGCGAGGTTCGTGAAGTTTCTGGGATTCCAGACCCACTGTTAAAAGACTGTGAATTAAGTTACGAACAGCCAGAAAAGCTATAACGGTAAAAGCCAGGATGTAAACCAAGTGTAACATTTTTATCTCCTTAAGGGGTAGGGGTTGTGCAGTTAATGTGAAGCTGTTTTCATGCCAGCAAGGGTTTTGTTATTTTAAAGGTTTAGCCGGGGGGAGGTGAAAAGTTCCTTCACTTAGATTTTGACATACTCTCTGATTGAATCGAACCTTTTGGTTAAAAAAACTCGATCAATGTTTGACTCATGATCAAGCTTGAGGGGAAAAACTTCTGTAAAATATCTATCGGATTGGCAAATATTAACTTAGAGGGAATAAAGATTAGATTTGCCCCAATAGAACTTGTTTTTCCGGGGATTTACCCTCTAAGCTTAATTTTTAACTTGATTGGCTTGTTCGATGCGAAAGCGAGCCGCGACTTGCCAACATTCCGTTAAGAGTTTATGCCAAGGCATTAATACAGTCATTTCAATTCCAACTTTTCCCTCCGTTACCTGAAACAGAGTTTTAGCAGCACCGACTTCCTGTTGGGCTTCTCTAATCCGGTTTAGGAGGTCAGACTGTTGTGGCTGAGTCAAAAAGGACATCTCCTCTGTTTCCAAAAGATGCCGTGACCGTTGAAACCAGTATTCAAAATCCTCTAACAACGGTTGTAATATCGTTTTCAGAAGTTCGGATTCTTCAGGCAAGTTGGGACTTAGCATGGATTGTTTGATTAAAACTTGACTTCAGATAATATTAACACTCTTTACAATTCTTAATATTTTTTTTAATAAAAGTTTTAGGGGTGTCGGGTGTCGGGTGTCAACCGTCAACCGTCAACCGTTAAAAGTGAACCGCCAACAATTCCCATCTTCTGTACAATTGGATCAATAAACTTTTATTGTAGTGTTGTAATTTTAATCAATGTCTATAGCAGAGTCCGATGGTTCTCAAGAACCATTAGAGAAAAAAGTCCATTTGCCCAAAACCAGTGAATCTGAAGCCTTAAAGCGGATTCGCCATACAGCTTCCCACGTTATGGCAATGGCGGTACAGAAACTGTTTCCCAAGGCACAAGTCACCATAGGCCCCTGGATTGAAAATGGGTTTTATTATGACTTTGATAGTCCTGAACCCTTTACCGAGAAGGATTTAAAAGCCATCCACAAGGAAATGGCTAAGATTATCAAGCGGAAACTCCCCGTAATTCGGGAAGAAGTCAGTCGGGAAGAAGCCCAACAACGCATCCAGAAAATAGGAGAATCCTATAAACTGGAAATCCTCGAAGGCTTACAGGAACCGATTACCTTGTATCATCTAGGTGATCAATGGTGGGATTTGTGTGCAGGGCCACACGTTGAGAATACCCTTGAGATTGACCCGAATGCGATTGAACTCGAAAGTGTAGCGGGTGCTTACTGGCGAGGGGATGAAACCAAAGCCCAACTGCAACGGATTTATGGGACAGCTTGGGAAACTCCCGAACAATTAGCCGAATATAAACGCCGCAAGGAAGAAGCCCTCCGACGTGACCATCGCCGTTTAGGGAAAGAGTTAGGCTTATTTATCTTTTCGGATTTAGTCGGGCCAGGATTACCCTTATGGACACCGAAAGGAACCCTATTACGGAATACCTTAGAGAATTTCCTCAAACAAGAACAACTCAAGCGGGGTTATTTAGAGGTAACGACTCCCCATATTGGCCGGGTCGATTTATTTAAAACATCGGGACATTGGCAGAAATATAAAGAAGATATGTTCCCGATGATGGCCGAAGATGAGGAAGCTAAGGAAAATGAACTGGGGTTTGTCCTCAAACCGATGAACTGTCCTTTTCATATCCAAATTTATAAAAGTGAATTACGTTCCTATCGAGAACTTCCCATGCGTTTAGCGGAGTTTGGGACAGTTTATCGTTATGAACAATCAGGAGAATTAGGCGGGTTAACCCGGGTTCGAGGGTTTACAGTCGATGATTCCCATTTATTTGTCACCCCGGAACAGTTGAATGATGAATTTATCAAAGTTGTAGATTTGATTCTTTCAGTGTTCAACAGTCTACAACTGAAGAACTTTAAGGCCCGATTAAGTTTCCGTGACCCTAGTTCTGATAAATATATTGGCTCTGATGACATCTGGGATAAATCAGAAACGGCTATTCGTCAGGCGGTGGAAACCTTGGGAATGAACTATTTTGAGGGTATCGGAGAAGCCGCATTCTATGGCCCGAAATTAGACTTTATCTTCCAAGATGCTTTAGAACGGGAATGGCAATTGGGAACCGTTCAGGTTGACTATAATTTACCGGAACGTTTTGATTTAGAATATGTGGCCGAAGATGGGACTCGTCAACGTCCGGTGATGATTCATCGTGCGCCCTTTGGCTCTTTGGAACGATTAGTGGGAATATTAATCGAGGAATATGCCGGAGATTTCCCCATCTGGTTAGCCCCAGTGCAGTTTCGGTTATTACCTGTAAGTCAGGATTTCTTACCCTTTGCTCAAGAGATTGCTCTCAAATTACGGTCGCTTGGGGTTCGTGCTGAAGCCGATATTAGTAATGAACGCTTAGGGAAATTAATTCGCAATGCTGAGAAACATAAGATTCCTGTGATGGCGGTAGTCGGAGCCAAGGAAGTTGAGTCCAATTGCTTGAATATTAGAACTCGCGCGGATGGAGAGTTAGGCGCTATTCCTGTTGGGGATGTAATTACACGGATGCAACAGGCTATTTCTAGTTACAGCAATTTCTGAATTGAGTAACGGTTTAGAGTGACACCCAAGCCGATAAATCTGATATTATCGGTTTGGCAAGACTATACGCTGGATTTAACAATGACTGAAGCATTCGAGTCCCTTTGGGCAGTCCCCAGGGGGAAATCTAATTTATATTCTATTTTGACGACTTTATCCCCTAATCAAGTCGGGGTCAACGGTATCTTTCGGGTGCTTCAGTTATTGAAAACTATAATAACTATAAAAAAAACCCAAAAAAATTATGAGTACAACCAAAAAGGAAGTAGAATCTTTGTTGAAGAACCTACCAGATAATTGTTCTCTGGAAGATGTGCAATACCATCTTTATGTAATCGAAAAAGTTCGTCATGGACTTACGATTCACGAAAACACCAGGAATCTCATACAAGAGGAAGCAGAAGGTTTATTAAGTAAATGGGTTATCAAGTAGTTTGGTCGCCTCAAGCCATTGATGATATTGATGCAATTGCTGCTTACATTGCACGGGATTCAATTTCTTATGCGGCGGCGGTTGTCCAGAGAATCATTGAGGTTACGCGCAACTTGAGTTCATCTCCTGAAGATGGAATCATGGTTCAAGAATTTGGCGATGAGAACATCCGTGAACAATTTGCTTACACCTATCGAATCATTTATCAAATTCAAAACGACATTGTTACCATTGGAGCCGTGATTCACGGTAAAACGTTATTAAAATTTGAATTGAGTCAACAATAGATTCATTCCATCCCCGTAGAGACGCGCCCTGGCGCGTCTCTACCATTTTTTAGGCTGATTTAAGGTTTGACGAAAGGTTTTTGCGGCCATTAAAGGATTAGGATGTTGTACAGATTCCGCTAATACAGCTAAATCGAGATGGGGAAGAAGTTCGCTAGAGTTAATTAATTCATATCCTGATGTTTGCTGAAATTGTGCAAAATTTTCAGACCGGAAATGATAAACCAAAAATTGATTATTTTGCCAAAACCAAACCTCACGCACTCCCAATCTTTGATAAACTTCTAAGCGATTAATTCCCCCACTGGTAATCACAACTTCTATCGCTAAATCAGGAATTTCTTTATTAATTCCAATACAATAACTTTCATCCGGTTCAGTTCCCCCACGTTGTTCGGGGTTCCGCAATGTCATCGAACCTGTAGGATAATATTCTGTATCTGTTTCTAAAAAATAAATCAGTAATAAATCCCCTATTCGGGTTTTAATACTTTCATGATTGCGACTCGGTGACATAACTTCTAAAATTCCATCTAAATAAGTTAAACGAAACTCCAAACTATCCTCTAATTGAGTTAATAGGGTTTCATAATATTGCCAACTCACCTTATCTGTGATGTAACGAACCTCTGAACCTTGTAAATTTTCTTCAGAATTAAGAAACGTTTCCAGTTTACTCGCTAACATCGTTAAATCTCCTCTTTAACAAAATTATATCAAAAACCCGTTGTTGCGCTTCAGCGCTATAATTACTGATTTAATGTTTGACGGAATGTTTTTGCAGCTATTAAAGGATTAGGATGTTGGACAGATTCCGCTAATACAGCTAAATCGAGATGGGGAAGAATTTCACTTTTATGGATTAATTCATATCCTGATGTTTGCTGAAATTGTTCTACATTTTTAGACCGAAAATGATAAACTAGAAACTGATTATTTTGCCAAAACCAAACTTCATGCACTCCCAATCTTTGATAAACTTCTAAACGATTAATTCCCCCACTGGTAATCACAACTTCTATCGCTAAATCAGGAATTTCTTTATTAATTCCAATACAATAACTTTCATCCGGTTCAGTTCCCCCGCGTTGTTCTGGGTTCCGCAATGTCATCGAACCTGTGGGATAATATTCTGTATCTGTTTCTAAAAAATAGATTTCTAAAAGGGTTCCAATTCGGGTTTTAATACTTTCATGATTGCGACTCGGTGACATAACTTCTAAAATTCCATCTAAATAAGTTAAGCGAAACTCCAAACTATCTTGTAATTGAGTTAATAGGGTTTCATAATATTGCCAACTTACCTTATCTGTAATGTAACGAACCTCTGAACCCTGTAAATTTTCTTCAGAATTAAGAAACGTTTCCAGTTTACTCGCTAACATCGTTAAATCTCCTCTTTAACAAAATTATATCAAAAACCCGTTGTTGCGCTTCAG
>NZ_LR734826.1:57994-120522 GCF_900010725.2 Planktothrix serta PCC 8927
ATTGCATTAGTTCAGGGAAATAAAGTAATTTGGGGTGCAGAATTAACCCATCGGGGTCAAACAATTAAAATGTCTTTGGAATCTCGACGTTCATTACGTCGTTCCCGAAGAAACCGTAAAACTCGTTACCGTCAACCTCGATTTCTCAATCGAAAACGGCGTGAAGGTTGGTTAGCACCCAGTCTTCAACATCGAGTAGAAACAACTCTAACTTGGGTCAGTAAATTAATTAGGTTTACACCCATTGATTTAATTGTTCAAGAGTTAGTCAGATTTGACTTGCAGCAACTTGAAAATCCTGAAATCTCTGGAATTGAGTACCAACAAGGAGAGCTACAGGGATACGAAGTTCGGCAATATTTACTGGAAAAATGGAGTAGAAAATGTGCCTACTGTGGGGTTGAAAACGTACCCTTAGAAGTAGAACATATTCACCCCAAATCCCAAGGTGGAACTGACCGAATTTCTAATCTTGCTATTGCTTGTCATGACTGTAATCAAAAGAAAGGAAATCAAGATATTCAAGATTTCCTATCGGGTAAACCTGACTTACTACATCGGATTTTGAGACAAGCTAAACAACCGTTAAAAGATGCTACTGCTGTAAACTCAACTCGATGGGCACTGTTTAATCGATTAAAAGAAACAGGTTTATCTGTTTCAACTGGCTCCGGTGGTTTAACTAAATTTAACCGCACTCGATTAAATCTACCTAAAACCCATTGGCTAGATGCAGCTTGTGTTGGGAAACTTGAAACTTTAAAGGTGTTAACTAATAAACCCTTATTGATTCAGGCAACAGGACGTGGCACTCGTCAAATGTGTGGTACGGATCAATACGGATTTCCAACGCGACATCGCTCACGAATACAGATTCATAAAGGTTTTCAGACGGGCGATATTGTTAAAGCTGTTGTTACTAAAGGCAAGAAAATAGGCTTTTATTTGGGTCGAGTTCTCTGCCGTGCATCTGGTAGTTTTGATATTGTTACTCAAAATGGAAGAGTAACAGGAATTAGTCACAAATATTGTCAATCAATTCATAAAAAGGATGGTTATTCTTATGGATTCTAAAAAAACAGGCGGTTAAAACCGCTTTTGTCCCGGTTTTCCTCCTCGCTCGCTTATAGACGAGGCTTCCAACCTTCCCATGTTTTTCTTGTGATTTTGGTAACGGCAAAAGCTCAACAGTGGGAACGAGAAAACTTTTCCGGGATGGATGTGGCAGCTGTGTTTGCCAAACCTTTTCGTCCGTTAAAATTAGCAGAACAAATTAGTCAAGCCCTGAATTGGCTGGGCTAAAATTAAGATGATTTCAAGGTAGGGATTCCTGGTTTTCATCTCATGTCGCTAATTTAAACATTTGTTAACCTGAATCTCTCCCCGTTTGCTCAATCTTCACTAAATTTTTAACCATTTGAACCATTCAGAATTACAATAAGGATTAAGTTTGCCAGATCTGCTTCTAACTTCTAAATTATGTCCAAATCTAAAAAAACCGAGCCGAAAATTACCAAAGACATCAATCTTCAAGATCCGCAATATTACCTTAGCCGTGAACTCAGTTGGTTAGAATTCAACCGTCGGGTTTTAGCAGAAGCCTTAGATCCTCGGACTCCTCTATTAGAAAGGCTGAAATTTTTAGCGATTTTTAGCTCTAATTTAGACGAATTTTTTATGGTGCGAGTGGCGGGAATTAAGCGCCAAATTGAAGCTCAAGTTAATAAAGTTACCCCCGATGGTCGAACACCTCAACAACAACTCAATGCCATTCATGAACGGTTGTTACCCATGGTGGCTCAACAACACCAATATTTTGAACAACAAATTAAACCCGAATTAGCTCAAAATGGAATTCATTTATTAAGTTATATTGATCTTAATCAAGAACAACGAACTTATTTACAGCGTTATTTTGAAGAGGGGATTTTTCCGGTTTTAATCCCCTTAGCCATTGACCGCAGCCATCCCTTTCCCTATTTATCAAATCTGAGTTTAAATTTAGCCGTTGTTCTCAAAAATCCAGAAACCAAAGAAGAATTATTTGCACGGGTAAAAGTGCCGAGTTCTTTGCCTCGATTTATTGCTTTACCCAAGGAATTACGAGTGCAAGCTAATGGGGAATATGCTGCTTGGATCGGGGTTCCAATTGGTCAAGTAATTGCTCATAATTTAGAATCCTTATTCCCCGGAATGGATATTCAAGATTATTACATTTTTAGGATTACACGGGATGCTGATTTAGCAGTACAAGAAGATGAAGCCGATGATTTATTATTAGCCATTGAACAAGAATTGCGAAAACGTCGAGTCGGGGGGTCGGTTGTTCGTTTAGAAATTAATAGTTCAATGCCGGACTATTTACGCAATTTATTAGCAGATGAATTAGAGTTAGAACCGGAAGATATTTATACGGTAGACGGGTTAATGGGGTTACGCGATTTAATGTCTTTTATCAGTTTACCTTTACCCGAATTAAAAGATAAACCTTGGAGTGCTGCTTTACCCCGTTGGATGAAAGATAGTGAAGATATTATTCCGGCGACTTCGGGAGAAGATGAAAAAGATATTTTTGCAATTTTACGACAAAAAGATGTCTTAGTTCATCACCCGTATTATTCATTTTCGGCAACCGTTCAACAGTTTATTAATCAAGCTGCCCATGATCCTAATGTCTTAGCGATTAAAATGACATTATATCGGACTTCAGGGGATTCTCCGATTGTCACGGCTTTAATTGATGCGGCAGAAAATGGCAAACAGGTTGCGGTTTTAGTCGAATTAAAAGCTCGATTTGATGAAGAAAATAATATTCAATGGGCGAAAAAATTAGAACAAACGGGGGTTCATGTTGTCTATGGATTAGTAGGTTTAAAAACTCACACCAAAATTGTTATGGTCGTGCGTCAGGAAGCGGACGGAATTCGCCGTTATGTTCATATTGGAACCGGAAACTATAATCACAAAACGGCTAAACTGTATACCGATTTAGGGTTATTAAGTGCTCGTCCAGAGTTGGGAGCAGATTTAACAGATTTATTCAATTTTCTGACCGGATATTCCCGTCAACAATCCTATCGTAAATTGTTAGTTGCACCTGTGAATATGCGACAACGATTTTTAGACTTAATTCGTCGGGAAGCAGAACACGCCCATCACGGAAAAACGGGTCGAATTGTTGCTAAAATGAATTCCTTAGTTGACCCGGAAATTATTGCCACCTTATATGAAGCTTCTCAAGCGGGAGTTGGGATTGATTTAATTGTTCGAGGAATGTGTAGTTTGCGTCCGGGTTTAGAAGGAATTAGTGATAATATTAAGGTGATTAGTGTGATTGGACGATTTTTAGAACATTCTCGGATTTTCTATTTTAGTAATGCCGGAAAGGAGGAGGTTTATATTGGTTCAGCAGATTGGATGCCTCGCAACTTAAATCGCCGGGTTGAAGCCATTACTCCCATTGAAGATCCTGAAATTGCTAAAGAGTTAGAAGAGATTTTAGGGATTATGTTATCGGATAATTGTAAAGCTTGGGATTTAAAACCGGATGGTCAATATATTCAACGTCATCCGGCAGAAAATAGCCCAGAATTAATCGCCCATAATATCTTCATGGAGAACGCTTTAAACAGTTAAGAATGATAAATTATTGGTTAATAAAATCAGAACCGGAGAGTTATAGTATTCAGGATTTAAAACGCGATCGCACTTCAATTTGGGACGGGGTGAGAAATTATCAAGCTCGAAATTTTCTCAAGCAAATGCAAAGGGGAGATTTAGCGTTTTTTTATCACTCTAATACTAAACCTCCGGGAATTGTGGGACTGGCTAAAATTATTGAAAATCATCAGATTGATCCGACTCAATTTGATCTCAATAGTCCCTATTTTGACCCCAAAGCAACGCCAAATTCCCCTAGATGGCATACGGTTAAAGTCGAATTTGTGGAGCAATTTTCTGCTCTAATTAGTTTAGATACTCTCAAACAAACCTTTAATGCTGAAGAATTTGGCGTTGTTAAACGGGGAAATCGCTTATCCGTCATGCCTGTTTTACCCGCCGTTGCAGAAACAATTTTAAGGTTAAAATCATCATGATTTTCCTTCTCCTCCCCAAGAGGATTGAAGAAAATCCCCAAAACTGCTACAATAATGTAGTATATAAACATTACACTATTAAATTTTGAGGCATTGATTCAAACAGAAACCTTAGAACTATTGGAATGGGAACGGTTATGTCGTCATTTATCCACCTTTACGGCGACAAAACTGGCTGCTGTGGCGGCGCAGCATTTACACATTCCCACGACTCCGCAGCAAACCCTGCAACTGTTAGCGCAAACTCAAGAAACTTACAAATTAGAACTCCGACAACAGGGTTTAAAATTTGAAGGAATTGAAGATATTAGCGTCTATTTAGAACGGGTAGAACGCAATGGAATGTTATCAGGAAATGAACTGCTTAATATTGCCACAACTTTAGCAGGAGCAAGGCAGTTACGGCGCAGTATTGATAATCAATCCGATGTACCTATTTTAACAGAATTCGTCTCAGAATTGCGAACTTATCCTGAACTCGAACAGGAAATTCATCACTGTATTGATGAACGAGGAGATGTTGCCGATCGCGCTAGTCCTAAATTAGGAGAAATTCGGGGACGGTTACGCAGTCTTAGAGATCGGATTTATGATATTCTTCAAAGCATTATTCAACGCAAATCTAACGCTGTTCAAGAACAGTTAATTACCCAACGCAGCGATCGCTATGTAATCCCCGTTAAAGCATCACAAAAAGATGTAATTCCAGGGATTGTTCATGATACCTCAACAACGGGTGCAACCCTCTATATTGAACCCAAAGCCACGATTGATCTGAATAATCAACTCAGACAAATTCAACGGCAAGAAAAAGCCGAAGAAGAAATTATTTTACAGGCTTTAAGTGAACAAGTCGGGGCAGTTAAACCCGATTTAGAACGCTTATTAATGATTGTAACAACCCTCGATTTAGCCGTTGCTAAAGCGCGTTATAGCCTATGGTTAGAAGCAAATCCCCCCTCATTTATTGATTTAGAATCTTCAGAAAATTCAACTCCCGAATCGATCACATTGCGACAACTTCGTCATCCTTTATTAGTGTGGCAACAACAGCAGGAACAAGGATTTCCCGTTGTTCCCATTGATGTAATGATCCATCCTAAAATCAGAGTTGTAGCGATTACAGGCCCTAATACTGGGGGCAAAACCGTTACCTTAAAAACCATTGGATTAGCCGCATTAATGGCAAAAGTGGGATTATTTATTCCGGCAAAAGAACCTGTAGAATTGCCTTGGTTTGATCAAGTTTTAGCGGATATTGGAGATGAACAATCCATCGAGCAAAGTTTATCCACTTTTTCCGGTCATATTCGTCGAATTAGTCGGATTTTAGCCGCCATTAATCCTCAAGGTGAAAATCAAGAAAATCCTCGATCTTCGAGTTTAATTCTACTCGATGAAGTCGGCGCGGGAACCGATCCAACGGAAGGTAGTGCTTTAGCGATCGCCCTCTTACAATATTTAGCAGATCATGCCTTATTAACGATTGCAACCACTCACTTTGGGGAACTAAAATCGTTAAAATATGAAGATGAACGGTTTGAAAATGCCTCCGTTGAATTTGATGAACAATCCTTACAACCCACCTATCGATTATTATGGGGAATTCCAGGGCGTTCTAATGCTTTAACCATTGCTAAACGCTTAGGATTAAACCCAGAAATTGTAGACCAAGCGGCGGGTTATGTCGGGGAAAGTTCGGAGGAAGTTAATCAAGTTATTGCAGGCTTAGAAGCTCAACGTCGTCAACAGGAAACCAAAGCTCAAGCCGCAGGTCAACTCTTAAAAGATACGGAACGTTTGCATCAAGAATTAGCCCAAAAAGCAGCTAATTTAAAAGAACGAGAACGGGAGTTAAAACAAGTTCAAGAAAAAGCAATTCAAGAAACATTAATTCAAGCGAAAGCGGAAATTGCCAAAGTGATTCGGCGCTTACAACAAGGAACCCCAACGGGTCAAGATACCACCCAAGCAACGGAGGCTTTAAATCAAATTGCCCAACAGTATTTACCCTCTCGAAAAGAACCGCCAAAACCACCCCCAGAGTTTAAACCCAAAGTGGGCGATCGGATTAGAATTCCTCGTTTTGGTCAAACCGCAGAAGTCCTAAGCGAGCCCACTCCAGACGGTGAAATTACGGTGCGGTTTGGGATAATGAAAATGACTGTAGGGTTAGCCGAAATTGAGTCCTTAGAAGGCTTAAAACCGACTATTCCGAAACCCCCTGAACGCAAAAAAGAACCTATTCCCGAAAAGGAACAAAAACAAGAACGACCTATTGTTAGAACGTCTAAAAATACCATTGATCTCCGAGGAAAACGTACCTCTGAAGCTGAAATTGAACTTGATCGGATGTTAGGTCAAATTCATGATTTTGGAGCAATTTGGATTATTCATGGCAAAGGAACAGGACAACTCAGAAAAGGAGTTCATGAATTTTTGACAAATCATCCGTTAGTAGAACGATTTGAATTAGCTTTACAGAATGATGGCGGAATTGGTGTTACAATTGCTTATTTAAGGAATTAATAATAAAGGAAACTTCCTTTGTTGATTCCCCTGACCCCCCTCATCCCCCCCTTTTTAAGCGAGGAATTAGCTCAAAGTCCCCCTTTTTAAGGGGGATTTAGGGGGATCTTCTCGGATATAATAAGCGGTCTTTAAAATGTTGAATTCAGATTCTACTGATGATCAAAAATTTAACCCAAATCGAAAGGATTTAAACCCCGAACCTCAACCCGAACAATTTGGGAAAATTACCGTTCAAATTCAGTTATTATTATTAGCAATTGAAGCCTTAATTGGTATTCCTTTAGAAACAATTTTACAGGTAGGAAACCTGCTAAAATTAGAGCCTAATGTTCCTGATCAAATTCAATTATTTCAAAAAAAATCAGACCAAGATTCCTTATCTACGGAAGAAATGCGATCGCTCGTTCTGATTATTTGTTATATTGCTCAACAGGATCAAGTGTTAATTCGTCGTGCATTAGGGTTAGTAGAACAAATGGCGCACCAAAAAACCGAGTTTCGTCAAGTCACATTGCTGCGAGAATATTTAGATACCTTTAATCAAAGTTATCAACAATGGATGACCCCACACCCTCAAACCCCCTCAGACTTGGATACCCTAGCCATAAAATTACTGATTGATTTATTATTTTATAGTAAGCCGGATAGCCATCAACAATTATGGTTAACGCTGATAGAGTCCCCTGTTTAGTTTATCCTTAACGGTGAAGCCATTATGATGATTATTCGACGCTATACTCCCCCAACTTGCACCTTGGAAGTTCAGGCGAAACGTTCTTTAATATCTCGTCTAAAACATCAACCGATTTTAGAACAGTTTAAATTCAAACTCTGCTTTGATGATCCCCGTTTACCCGATGCCGATCATATTACCATTGAAGGCGATCGCACTCAACTAGAAACCCTCTATCAAGTTATTAAAAATTATATTCAAAATTTTCTCGCTTTTTCTCAAAACTTAACCCGTTATCCAGCCCTAGTTAACCTCAAATCCTCTACCGAAAATACCCCAGCATTTGTTGTTTTTGATGGAGATCAATCAGAAATTAAAATCAAACCCGATGGATTATTATATCATGATTTATTTTTAGGAAATTTATCCGACAATTCTGCGGCTTCATTTGTTCACTTGAGCGTTTTACAACTCTTTGATCTCGCCGATGCTTTAGAAGAATATACAACGGAAGCCGACCAGTTACCTAATCTAAAATCTCCCGAAAAAACTGACTCAGAATGGTTAAAAACGATTTTATTTATTATTATTTCTATTAGTTGTTTAACGGGTTTAATTAAACTGATTAATCTCTATCGACAACCCCAAACTCAAACCGCTACCCAACCCACCCAAACTGTTAAAATTCCGCCCCCAAATCTGGTTCCCTTACCCCCTCCCACCTTAGCACCCCTTCCCAGTTTGAGTCTGGGCGATCGCTTTTTCCACTAATTCCTGATTTAAAGGGACTGGAGGAGGCGACAATTGCAGAGCTTCTGTCCCTTGTTGCTGAAACCACCAGAGTCCCGCACTCCCTAACGCTAAACTAAACAGCACCATTTGCCCCAGTTCCGAGGCTGAATGCTGAATGCTTTGCAACAGCCACAGACCCAAAGAAAGTCCAATCCCTGTCATTAAAATTGGGCGTTCCAATTTAGTTGCCATCTCATCCTCCGCCAACGTCATCAAACCTTACGTTTTGAGTGGGTTTGGTTTGATATAAACCCTAGTTTCTATGGTACTTCGACTCTGGCAACTTGTGGAATTTTAGATCAAAATTATTAGAACAGATCGGCTTGTCAGAATGGCAGATATTGATTAATCAGGCTAAACCCATTGAGGAATAAATTAGAGTAAGACTAATCAGATTCAGGGAATAAATGTTATGCTTCCAAAACAAATTTTAATTGTAGATGATGAACCGGATGTGCGTGCGATCGCTAAATTAGGGTTAGAAATGGGAGCAGGTTGGCAGGTGATTACCGCCTGTTGTGGTCAAGAAGCATTAAACCTTGCTGCCCACCATCAACCCGATGCTATTTTATTAGATGTCAGCACCCCGCTCTCTTTGTGACGGGGCTTCATGCCTCCAACTTTAGATAGCTGACCAGCCTCAGCCTAACGGCTACGTTTTCTGGATCATAATACCCACGAATGCGACGCTAGTTTGTGGCTNCAGAAAATTCCGATCCAGATGAACAGAATTATTTGGCTCAACTGAATAAACGTCCGCCCACAATTGCCGCCACTCGTCAACAGGATACCACCCTATTTGATCAAATTCCGCAGGTGAGTGAAGTCAGAAACTATTTTCAAAATATTTGGTATCCTCCTAAAAATTTAAAACGCACCTTACAATATAGTTTAAAACTCAATTCTGATGGTTCTTTACAAACTATTACACCTGTGGGTCAACCTGCGGTTAATCGTCAAAAACAACTAGATTTTCCAGAAATTGGGAAACCTTTTGTTTCTCCCTTAGAGTCAGGAAAAACCCCGAAAATTCGGTTAGTTTTACAGCCGGATGGTAGTGTTCAAGCATTTTTAGAATCCTTGAATTAGGGTTTTATAGTGGTGTTTCCCAAAATTTCCCCGTTAATAAACTGTCTACATCCTGGGGAAACGGACAAACATCAGGAAATTTTGCATCATATTCAATTTGCATATTTCCCAAAGCTTCCTGATAACAATTAAGATAATTTTCTTGTAGATAATTCCTCAAACTTGGAGAATCCTTTAACTGTTTTTTAATATCCTGTTGCGTTCGAGAAATGGTTACTTCCCAGCCTCGATAACAATTGAGTAACGGAACATAACACCGTTTTAAAGCGTGTTCAAATAACATCGTTAACCAACTTTCTAATTCCCGTTTATCCCGCTTCCCCAAAGATTCAATCTCCTCAATTAAATTTTCCCAATCTAAGTTTTCAATATTTCGAGATTTTAACTGATTAACGGTATCTTCAATCCACAGTGCAAAATCGACATCATAAAGTGTTTTTAAGGAAGTTTTGGTCATAATTATAACCTACATTTTGATTAGGATTTTATTTTAACGCAGTTGAAAAGCGATCGCCCATTGATTCATCATGTCATACTAAGTGAAACGAAGTATCTTAGAGATATTTCTATTAGTATCTGATAGATTCTTCACTTCGCTGACGCTCCATTCAGAATGACAGAAACAAGTCTTAGAATCTTTCCTATCATGATTCCTCTAGTTTTGTCCGCCCAATTTCGTTAATGATTACCTCCCCATCATTTTAGGTGTAGTTTCCCTATTAATTAAAACTTAACTTGCTTGAATCATTCCGTCAATATCGGATTGAGATGCTTTTCCTTCTATTAGTTCGGCGAATAGTTGATTTAAAGATTTTTCTTGACTCACTTGGTTTAACATTACTTTTTCATCTTCAAAGTGTTTAATTACTTGTATTGCTTGTTGTTTTTCTTGAGAATATTCTTTGAAAAAATCTGGATCAATTTCTCGAAATGTTAGCAAATAAGATAAAGCTAAAAAGGCATTTTGTTTATATTGTTCAGTAAATTGGTTAGCGGGTTTACTCAGGAGATACTTGGTTATTAACAAAAAATGATTTTTATAGTTGAAATTTTCCGCCTTTGATTGAAAGTTATAATACCACAATAAAATTCTTGCATATCCCCATAGGTATTGATTCTTTGTCAACTTATACTCCTCCTCAAATAAATCAAAGTAGAGTTTTTGCTGAGAGGTACTGAAAGCAGTTCTAGCCAGACTTTCAAAATATGCGCTGCTACCTTGTCTGATAACTTGTTTTTTTCGTTTGGTAGTCAGCTTATCTTTGAAATAATCAAAAGCTGGTTCTAGGTTAAAAGGTTCAGAAAATCTATAAATTTTACCGACAAATCGAAGCATTTTTTTTACTAAATTAATAGAATTTGGATAGGATTTTATCATTAAATCAGGTAGCTTAATAAAATCAGAATTTTCAAATATTTGCTTTAATTCAATAACTTCTGGTTCTGAGCTATCTGTTTGAATATTTTGAAAAATATCAATATTATTAGGTTTAGGAAGTTTTTTATTAATGGAGTTCAAGAGATTATCTAATATTTTTTCCTGGCTAGATTTTGATTCTATAGGAATAGATATTTTGCCAAGTTCTGCTTTAACTTCTTCCAAGTATTCTTTGTACTTTTTTTGATGTCCTGGGTTTTTTAAGTATTGTATATGCTTGTCTGATTGATCCCCCCGATTGTTAACAATCTGTTGATAAGGAATATAACCAAAGGATTCCTCAACTCTATCTACAAGTTTTGATGTAATTCTATAAGTTTCGTTAACATCGCTAACTTTTAATTCTGGAGGTGCATTGAGTTTGAGAATAAATTCTATTTTTATTTTGATTTCCACATCTTCTCGATCTGGTGTTGTTTCTGGGAAGTTCTCAATCAAGATTTCATAATTTTGTGGAATTCCTTTTTTTAAGAATTTTTCCCCATTGACTTTAATTGGAAGTTTAACAAGATTTTTACGAATTAAGAATTCATTTTGATTAGTTTCGGGGATAGTTCCTCTTAATGTTCGTGGTGAACCTTCGTAGGAAATGGTTTGATCGGATAATTGAATCCATTGAGTGATCAGATTTCCCTGTTCATCTTTTGTTCCAATTTCAAATTCAATGGTATCTAAATAAATCCCAAATAAGGGAAAATTAGAGTTTTGTTTCATTTCCCACACTCTAGGAAAAATTTGATGATCAGAACTTACGCATAAAAATTGCGGAAGTCGCTGTTTAATAATCGGAAACCGATTATATTGAGAAATTAAAATCCAGTGATAATTAGGATATGCTAGTTGTAGTTGTTCTAAAGCATAAAAATTAACTCTATTATTAATAATAATATTAATATCTGCAAGATTTAACTGGACTTGTTTATAATAAATTTGCTCAGAATACATAATTTCAACGATAATAGACATTGATTCTGTATTTGATTCTGAAGGTATTTGTTCAAATATTGCAATTTTTTGTAAATATTTTTGTAGATGAGCGATCGCACTTTCTTCTAAATTACTATTCGAGAAAAAGTTATTTAAAATTTTGATAGAAATATCTCTACAAATTTGATTGTATGTTTCAACACTATTAAAAGGCGTTTGAATCAATAACGGTTCTCTTGTATTAAGAATAGGAATTCCCTTCTGATCTCGTTGAATGGGAATTAAGCGATCGCATTCAAAACAATCTAAATCTATAAATATTAATGGTTTATCAGGATTTAGATGTTTCAGTTGTTGATAATAATTCCAATAATAATAAGCACTTTGATATAAATAAGTTTCTTGATAATTTAAAAATTGACTGGTACTTAAAGTTAATAAATCAATTGTATCTCTAATAATAAATAACCGTTGTATTCCGGTTTGGGTTAACTCCTCACCCAGAAAATTATTTTCATTAGTTTTAATTTCTAACTGTTGACTACGATGATTTGAAATCACGGGATCAACTCGATAGGAAGTCATTCCATATTCTGTGATTAATTCTTGTTTATATCTTCTGGGTAAGTTTCCCTGAGAATGAATTAAATCATCAGGATTTAATTCAAACTGATAAGCATATTGACATAATTTAATATAGGATTCTAAATTAAATAGTTGAGTCATGATTTTGAACCTTTTAATGTGTTAATAATTTGACTAATTTCTTGAGAATCTGTAGTTTTATACATTAAATCATAACTTCCTTGATGTTTCAGAGAAAAATTAAAGTTAATTCCGCCGATATAAGCGATTTTATTTCCTAATATTGTGATTTTTGCGTGTAGATTTTTCACTCTTTTAATATTGATAGTCGAATCTAAAAATCTCATTTCTTGGTCAATATAAATTATAGTATTTAAACGCTGTAATTGGGATCTTAATTCAGCAGTTGCTTGAAAACTCCTACTAACAATTATGACTTTTCCTGCAAAATTACTTAACTCTTTTAAAAGATCATTATAATATTGATCAGCAGTTAGTAAAGTGGAAGAAACCGGATAAGATTCTTGACGATAACGTTTGACAGTTCGCAATTCAAACCCATCAAAACCCAATACAGGAATTACATGATCTCGACTAGAACATTGCCAAAAATAACGAAATACATTAATTAGTTGTTGATGAGTTTCATTATTTTTACAGATAATTCCTGACTCTAAATTAACATCTAAGCTGCCCCTTGTCAAATTCACTGATCCTAAGTAACAATTATTTTCAGAAATGCAAGTTTTTAAATGAAATGCACCGCTTCTGATCTTAACTTTAGCATCTAATAATTGACGTAGACAATCTTTTTTGCGTTCATCAGCACGTTTAAAATGTTCAGGTAAATACTTAGAAATCGTCACTTGTTGATCAATTCTATCCACAACTTCATCCCGCAAATCTGTTAATATCCAGACTCCTTGCGGTAGAGTGGCTGATTTTTCACAAATTTGATTAATTAATGCTTCATCTTCGAGGATATAGCTAGAAATTAGTAAAAACTTCTCCGCTTGAGCAATTATTTTTTGAAATAGAGTACGATTTTTTCGACTTACCCAAATTTTATTGACAGGAGAAAGATTAGGTTTCAGAGCAGGATTTTCAGGAAAATGACTAACAATAATCCTATAATGCTCTTGATATTCTTGAATCAATTGTTGAGTTAATTCTGACTGATCGAAAATGTCCGTATTTCCTTCTCGTAAACTAATCATTGCTTCTCTTAAACTCAAGGGTAATTCTTGCCAATTTATCCCTAATCTTAATTGGTCATTAATTCTAAAAACTGCCTCCTGAGTATCAACGTTTCTCAAGAAACGATCAATTTTTTGATAATTGGGTAAATTCTGCCAAAAAGTTTCTGCCTCTTGCCATATTTTTTTGGCTATTTCTAATGATAACCCTGGATAATAAGGTTGATCTAAAATAACAGTATAACTCCCATCTTGTTGAGTTTCATTACCATTAAACAGAGGAAATTGAGGATCATCTGCTAACAAATTTAAGGTAATTTCTGAACTAATAAATTGATAAATATAACGGTTAACAATGCTTTCTTTTAAGTTAGACTCCCTAGGAAATAATAGCTTTAAACTAGAAACTTGATAAAGTTGATCATCCTGAGTGACTCCATTAGCAATTTTTAATAAATCCGTTAAGACTGAATTAGGGATAAATTGTAACCCAAAAGATTGACGTAAAAGCTGCGGTGTTCGTCGGTGAGTTTGGGTAGCAACTGCTTGAATTTCTTGTAATAATTGCCATAAAGATACATCGGATAAAAGGTTTCCTTCTTCCAACTGACGGTAAAATGTTCCCTGAATTTGATAATGGATTTTCATGATAATACTCCTTGACGAATTCTAGGTAATTTCATTCGTTTTAATAGGGAAACTGCATGAGTCCATTTTTCATAGTCTCCCCATAAAATTAAGTAACTTTGTCCTCTGGTTAAGGCAATTTTCCAATGTTCTATAGGAATAAGTTTAGGATTTCCACTACAACAAATTAAGACAATAGATGCTTCTTTTCCTTGCCATTCTGTAACTGTTTTAATCATAACAGAAATATAGTCAATCGGACAATTAGCAATTAACTGATCTCGCTGAATTTCCGAAAAGGTTAATATTCCTATTTTTGGCATTAATTCTAAATCAAAACTTTTTAAAAATTCTAATATTTTTTCTCCTTCCTGTTGATTAGGAATATCTTCCCACCATAACCGATATTCCCACTGTGGAAAATAATCACTCATTTGTTGAAAATTTGTTGAGATCCATTCATGGGAAAACCTATCATAAATTGTAGTTGCTAGTTCGGGATGTAAACGAAATTGTTCTGAAAGTTGTATGGTATAAGCAGGAAGTAAATATTGCAATAACCAAGGAAAACCATAGAGAACACGCTGGAAAAAGTTCTGATTCCGAGAAGCAGGAATAAACCCGATATTTTCATCCCCTAATAATACTAATTTATTGGTTAATCCTGAAATTAAGATTAATTCCAACCAGGTTAACTGTTGAGCATCTTCAATAATAATTAAATCATAGAAATTTTCCCAGAGGGTTTGACCATCAACACCCAGAAATTCTTTAACAGTTGCTAAAAAAGGATTAAGGGGATTTTGACTTAAATATTGCTCCAGAGTTACTATTGCATTTTTTGATAGATTTTGGTAAGATTGAACTAGAGTAATTTGCTGTCTTAATAAGGGTTCTAATCTCTTGAGTTGATAAGCAAACCAGTTTAACCTTGCTGTACTTAAATCGGGAAATTCTAAACTCAAAGTTTGGGTGAGTTGCGGGATAGATTGGGTGGTAATTAAGGGTAAATATCTTTCTAGTTTAACTGGCGATCGCAACTTTTCTAATTCAGTATCGGGTAAACAGTAAAGCGGTAAATAATTGAGTTGTGGTTGTGCTAAATGATCGCGCTGAAGACGTTCAATTATTGCTGATTGATTTCCTGATATTTCCGACAGTAAATAAGGATATCCGGGTAATTGTTGATAGACGGTTAATGTACTCGGATAATGACTTAAAATTAAAATGCGTTTTTCATCTTTAATCCCAGCATCCGCAAGATTCAACGCTATGCGAGTTTTTCCCGTTGCGGGTAAACCAGAAATCACCGTAATCGGACTATTAGATAATCCCATTTCTAAAGATTGGATTTGTTGAGGAGAAAGTTGTAAAACGGGATAAACTGCGGTAAAATTAAGTTGCGATCGCTCTTGTAAATAAACCGCACAGTTACAGATTGTTTCAACAATTAATTCCGTCGGTAATGTTAACTCTGTTTGGGTTTTAACTAACTGCTCTAACAAACTTAAACGCCATTCTGGGGTGATTTCAGAATCGTTAATTTGTGCTTTTAATCCTTGCCAAAATTGCTGTTTATTGATCATAGTTTAATAATTTATCTTTGATTAAAATACTTATTAATTGTAACGTTTGCTCAAACCCATTAGCTAAGATTGGGTCAGGAATTTGAAAAACCCAAATTTTTTCATTAGTAATTCGTTGAATTTTACCTTTTTCTGATCCAGAATTAGGCGGTTTATGTAAATACAAGATAATCGCTGATTCAATATCTGGTAATTCTTTAATATATTCAACAGCTTGTTTCAAAGTTTCTTTTGAGGGAAGATACCAAAATATCCAGATGGGAAATCGCAGTTTTTTAACTTTTAGTTCCGATGTATTTAAATCATGAACTTCCACCGTCATTAAGCAATCTCCTAATTCGATATTTCTGAATTTTTGAATCTGAAATACATAGACTTTATCTCGTAAAAATACACGAATTTTAGGGAAAACTTGATCATCATGGTTTAAATATTGTCCCTGTTTAGGACTCAGAAAACCTGTTAAATAGCTTAAAGGTTCAACATAAGAATCTTTAAATCGCAAAAATGTTGCGGTAAATGCTAAATAAATCACATCCTTTAACAGTTGATTTCTGAATGTCCATAACTTCTCTTTTTCTGACCGTTTGGCAATATAATCTAAATAGGCTTGATAAAAACTATGATAGATGGGATTTTGTAATAACACATAATTGGGTTTCCCTGGTTTAAAACGGTGTAAAGTTTTTAAAATCGGTTGAACAGTTGGTTGTTGTCTAAACTGTTTAATTGTTTGATAAAATTTTTCACATTCTGGATATTCTGGATAAATTTTATAAATATTTGATTCTCGGTAAAGAACTTGTCCGGCAAAATAAATCAGAAACTGATTTTCAGGTGTATTATAATCTTGGTGACGTTTTATCCCCATTAATTCCTGTCGAGATCCGGCTTTTTCTGCGGCGGTTAAACCTGGACGACGGGTATAATCTCGTAAACAATAAGCATCCATTTCTTGAATCTTTCCAACAGGCATTAATTCGGCTTTTCGTCTGAGTTGTTGTCTCAGTTTAGGGCTAATAATTTGTAAATTCTTGTCTAAATTATACTTATTTAATAAAGCAATAATTAAAGGTTTAACAGCATCAGCAGTCTGGAATTGTTGAAACTTTTCGGGTAACTCCAGCACTCGAACTTTTTGATTTTTTCCTACTTTTTTAGTGAAAATCTTTTCACATAATCCCGTAAAAATTTGTAATAGTTGAGCAACTTTGTCATCTAAGCGATCGCCTAATTTATCTTTACATTCTTCTAATTGCTTGTCCTCTTCAATAGGAGCACTATCTAACACTTCACCTCGAATTTTTAAAACAGATAAGTGCAGGTTAATTTCCAAGCTTAACTGAGTCTCAAGTTGACAATTATTATGTTTTAAATCCGTTGGATTTAACCAAGGAAAACCTATTTCATAGACCTGATTGGTTTGGTCAATCAACATAGGACATCGGGATAAAATATCATCTGTTTCCAATACCAAATAGGGGCGATTTTTGGCTTCAAAAAGATGATCAATACTAACTTCACGTGGTTGATTCAAATAAGCAAAAATACTAGAATATAACTTCATTTGCGTTTACTCCTCCTCTGGATAAATTAATCCTTTCCATTCAAACTGACCAGAACGCGAACCTCGTGCTTTTATAAATGCTTCTGTTAAGGAAGTATCGCCCAATTGTTCAATTAAACTGGCAAATTTATTTAATTCTTCTTGGTAATCATCAATCATTAATCCTCTAAGTTTTGGTAACAATTTTTGAGCAAATTGATCGACTAAAGCAAAGCGAAATTCCTCAGAATTTGAGTCAGAAACCCCAGGATAATTAATCACATATTGAGTAATTGCTTGATAGACTCGATGGGCGAAAGGATGTCCGATGCTTTCCATAATGTTATTCGCCTGATCTAAATAATATTTAACTTTTTGAACCCCCTCAGAATTTTGATCGGGCGTTTTGAACCATTGTTCAAAGCTTGAATAGCTGACATACACAGGACGTTGACCTTCAGTAGTCCTCGTCTTGCTTAATTGTAAAGTTTTTGGTTTTCCAAAGGTGAGAACATTAGCCCTATCTAACACTTTATCCGATAAAGTTTGAGTAGTTTCGTCTTCATTCATAGTTCCCACAAATAAAAATTGTGTGGGAATTTGTAACTTTCTTTGTGCTTCAGGAATTGGTAAACTACCTACATCTAATTCTAAAAAGGTAGGACTAGAACGACGGCTTTCTAATTTCGAGAGGAAATCACTAAAATAATATTCTACACGGGCTAAGTTCATTTCATCTAATAATACCAAAACAATCCGATTTTTCATAACTGGATCATGGTTATATTGATAAATTCCTCGAATCAAATCAGTCGGTTTAAATTTCTTCTCCACATAGTTATAAAACCCTTGCAAATCTTGAGGAGAATCCCATCGAGGTTGAACCGCTAAAGTTAACCGTTGGGCGCCGATAAAGTCTGCATATCGTTGGGGAAGTTCACTTTTTCCAGTTCCACTAATTCCAGCTAAAATCACTAAAGCAGAAATATCTTGCACTTTTAAAGAGGTATGAAACGCATAAACAACCCGCCGAGGAAATGCTAATCCTTTGGCTTCTAAATGCTGCATAAACGCATCTAAAAAAACGTTTTCTGGTGGATTCCACTCTGGATTTGAATTCGGTGTCCATAGATAATCTCGTAGCGACCGCAAGGCAAAATCCGCCGTATTTTCCGTGCTTTCCCTCAAATTTCTCATCTGATTAATTTCTTCTTGAAGTCCCTCTTTCTCTGCTCTGAGACCTTCAATTTTTCCTAATACTACTGATTGCTGTCCTTCTAACTCCTGTACAATTTGTTCAAGTTCTCGTTTTTGAGATTCTTTTTCTCGAAGTTCAAAACTCAAATTTCTAATTCTTTGTTTATCTCTTTCTATTTGTTGATAATCTAATGTATGATTTTGAATCGCTTGCAGAATTCTTTGTTTCTCTGCTTCTAAACGATCAATTTCAGGACGGAGTTGATTAATTCGGGTTTGAGACTGTTGTGTTTCCAGAGATAAACTATCATAGGTCGCTCTGATTAATTCTAATTCTACGGTTCTTTGCTCCAGGGTTTTTGTTTCCTCTTGTTTCTTGGCAATATCAGCAATTAATTGTTGCAATTCGACATTTTTTACGATATAATTAGATTGGGTTTCACGGAGCGATCGCTCAAGTTCTTGTAAGTTTTGATTTCGAGATTGTAAGGCAGTAATCTCACCCTCTAATTGACTTTTTTCTAGCCTTAACTGACCTAATTGAGTATTTAATTGTTCTAATTCCGATAAATTTGGAGGATTTTTATGCAAGCTATTAACACGATTTTCTAAATCTTGTTTTTCTTGATTTAATCGGGTTAATCTCTCCTGAACTTCCTGTAATTCCGATTGTTTTTGCGTTAACTTCCCTTCAACTTCCCCTAAGTTTGTTTGTTTTTGCTCCAGACTTTCTACCTGATCTTTTAGTCTAATCAATTTAGTCTGATATTCTTGCCAGTTTCGTTGTGTGTCGAGTTGTTTTTCTAGCGCTTGTAAACGAAATTGATACTCTTGGTCTTTCCGTTTGCTTAGGTCTTGTAGACTGAGTTGATAATCTTTATCTTTTTGGGTTTGGGAATCTTGTAGACTCCGTTTATGTTCTTGTTCTTTCTGTTTACTAGAAACCGCCGTCCCAATTAACGCCCCGGCGGTACTTCCCATTAATGGAGTTCCGAGACCACCCCCAGGAAAAACCACTGATGCGACTGTCCCCATCCCCACACTCAGAACACCGACCAGCAAGATGTCCTTTGGTAGATTCGCCCAAATATTCTTTCGCATATTGACTTAACTCGCAGTTTAATTATTATATCGCTGGTAATGGCAACAATTACGCAACTCTCTAGGATTTTGGCGTAGGTATTGTTTAAGAAGCCGGGTTTTTGCGTTGTACCTCACGGGACAACACACCGCTATATAATAGTATTTGACTTAAAAACGGTTCATACTACCGAGGTGAAGCATGGCAGTTTTACAGTTAGAAGACGGAACAACCTACACCCAACTCGATGAAATTCAGCGAGAATTAGCTTGTCTGAATATTCATTTAAACCATTGGTCTGTGGGAACCGATGCTCAAGTGATAGAATTAGTCAATCAACCTGCATTGAACAATGAAGAGAAAGAAACTGTTCTGCAAGGTTTAGATCAATATTTTGAAGAATTAAAACAAAAAGCGGGTTATCAATCTCGTGATTTAATTGTTCTTAACCCGGATACCCCTAACCTGGAAACCTTATTAGCAAAATTTGAACAGTGTCATATTCATGCTGATAATGAAATCCGCTATATTGTTGATGGGGAAGGAGTTTTTGGTTTTGTCCGTCCCGATGGAAGTCAAGTTGAATTAACCGTTGAAGCCGAAGAATATATTAACGTTCCTGCAAATACAGAACATTGGTTTTACTTAACAGAAACTCGGCGGATTAAAGCTGTTCGTTATTTCACCACAACAGAAGGTTGGACTCCCGAATATACGGATACTGAAATTAGAATTTTTTCCAGAAGACCGAAAAAAACCTTAGCTTTGAATTAATTTGTAGAGACGTTGAATTAATTTGTAGAGATGTTGTATTAATTTGTACAGACGTTGTATACAACGTCTCTACTGCAATGATAACAATTGCTAGAATAGAAAACAATGACCATTGAAGTAGATTATCGTTTTCCTCCTAATATTGATGCGTTGCGTCAGGCGAAAGTCATTGCTATTGGACAAACCGCAGGAACTTGGGATGAACGATTTAGCCATCGTGAGGATAATTTGCGATCGCATTTAGCCCAAGTTATTAACGTTAAAACCGATGAACAAGGTTATAATATTGCAACCGTTCAATTCCCAGAAATTAACGTTGAAAATGATATTGCCAGTTTGCTAACGATGATTTTTGGTAAATATTCAATGGCTGGAGTCGGGAAAATAGTTGCGGTTAGACTTGATAATAATTATGGTCAGTTGCCAAAATTTGGGATATCAGGAATTCGTCAACAATTAAACGTTTTTGATCGTCCTTTAATTATGGCAATCTTTAAACCCGCTTTAGGACTATCAGCCCAGGATCATGCTGCTATTTTAGAAGAAGTGGCAACGGCGGGATTAGATATTATTAAAGATGATGAAATTATGGGGGATTTAAACACAGCCCCCACACTAGAACGGTTAAGAGCTTGTCGGCCGATTTTAGACCAAATTAAACAAGAAACCGGGCGCACGGTTTTGTATGCAGTTAATGTTACTGGAAACGCCCAAACTTTATTAGAAAAAGCTCGACTTCTGGTTAAAGAAGGGGCAAATGCCCTATTATTAAATGTGCTCACCTACGGTTTTTCGGTCTTAGAAGCCCTAGCCGCCGATCCAGAAATAAATGTTCCTATTTTCGCCCATCCTGCCTTGGCGGGGGCGTTATGTGCCTCTGGTGATACGGGTTTTTCCTATTCCGTCGTGCTCGGAACCTTAATGGCCCATGCCGGGGCTGATGCGGTATTATATCCGGCCCATTATGGCAGTTTACCCTTTGATCCGGCTGAAGAAGGGAAAATTAGGGATATTTTGCGATCGCGCAACGTTTTCCCGGTTCCCTCGGCGGGAATTCACCCCGGAATTGTCCCCAAAGCTTTATCGGACTACGGAAATGATGTCATTTTGAATGCGGGAACGGGAATTATGGATCACCCTAATGGCCCTGGTTCGGGGGTTGAAGCCTTTTTTCAAGCGCTGGATCGATATCAACAACATCAACCTTTTGATATTAATAAAATACCCCCTAGTTCTTTGCGTCAGGCTATGGAAAAATGGGGATAAACGATCAATTTCCAATTCGTAATTCATAATTCCCAATTCATCATGAACACTGATCCCCGTCAATCTTTAATTCATGCGTCTCGTCAATTTCATCAACTGGGTTGGATGGCAGGAACGGCCGGAAATCTTTCGGCTAAAATAGCTGATAATAGTTTTTGGATTACGGCGAGTGGTAAACAAAAAGGTAAATTAGTGGCTGAGGATTTTGTCAGAATTTCTCTAACGGGAGAAGTTTTAGAAAATCCGTCTCCTCAGAATAAACCTTCGGCAGAAACCAGTATTCATCAAGCGATTTATTCTTTATTTCCTGAAGCAAACGCTTGTTATCATGTTCATTCGGTAGAAGCAAAATTAGTATCAAATTTTATTGATCATGAACAATTGCCTTTACCTCCCATTGAGATGTTAAAAGGATTAGGAATTTGGGAAGAAAACCCGAAAGTTTATATGCCCGTTTTTGAGAATTATTTAGAAGTGCCTCGCATTGCGGAAGCAATTGTTCAACGGTTTAAAACTACAATTCCTGATGTGCCAGCACTGCTGATTAGAAATCATGGAGTAACGGTTTGGGCTTCTTCTCCAGAAGCGGCAGAAAATCATGTTGAACTGGCTGAATATATTTTCCGTTATATTGTAGCAGCCCGTCAAGCAGGCTTAAAATTTCACCATTGATTAATCTGAAGGGTTTGGTTTGTAAACAGTATATACCAGTAGCCAAAACTGTCTTTTACAAAGATAAATGCTCAAACCTATCTATAGGGCGAACTTTGTTTCTTTCTGTTCCCTGTTCCCTGTTCCCTGTTCCCTTCTATACATAAAAATTACCGGAATTTTTAATAGAATTTTTGCCCAATTGGAAATGCCAAACTTGGGTTTTAAAGAAGCGGGTAAATCTGAAAATTCAACGGGAACAAACCCAAAACGAGCATAAAAATTAGCCAAGCGTTTTCCGACAGATTCCAAATAGAGAGGTTTTGTAGATTCTTGAATTAAATGCTGCACTAAAATTGCTCCTAAACCTTGTCCTCGCCAAGCTCGACTAACCACCAAACTCCCCAGTTCTTCAACATCGTTAAACTGTCGCAGTTGTCCACAAGCTATAATTTGTTTATGGGATTCAATTACCCAAAATTGTTGCCAGCGTAATTGAGTCGGATCAAGCAGATCCTTTAACACTAACCACAGAATTCTCATGCTATCCTGGGGGGTTGCTGGACGTAAAATACAGCCAGTCGGTAAGCCAATTTGGGGGGAATGGAGGTAAAGTTTTTCAGATGTCATAGAGGATTTTATTATGTGTGGACGTTTTAGTTTAACTTGTTCAGGAACAGCGATCGCTCAAACCTTTAATTTATCATCAATTCCTGAGTTTATCCCTCAATATAACATTGCTCCTGCCCAAAAAATTTCTACAATTAGATATAATTTAGAACAGCAAGAACAACAATTTCAACCGATGCGCTGGGGGTTAATTCCCCATTGGTCAAAGGATGAAAAGATCGGATACAAACTGATCAATGCTAGGGTAGAAACCGTTACGGAAAAACCTGCATTTCGGCAGGCTATTCGTTCCCAACGATGTTTAATTTTAGCCGATGGGTTTTATGAATGGCAACATCAGGGTAAAATCAAACAACCCTATTATTTTCAGTTAAAGGATCATCAACTTTTTGGGTTTGCGGGATTATGGGAACGTTGGAAACATCCGAATGGGGAAGATATTTTTTCTTGTACGATTTTAACCCAAGCTGCTAGTGAGATTGTTCGTCCGGTTCATGAACGAATGCCGATTATTTTATCTACTTCGGTCTATTCCCAATGGCTAGATCCAACTCTTAAAGATTCTGAAACGATTTTATCATTAGTTGAACAAAATCCTGACTTAATTGTTTATCCCGTCAGTGCTAATGTTAATCGGACAAACTATAATCAACCGGACTGTATTCAACCTATATTAGAAGTTGAGTTGAGGTAATTTTAAATATCATGAAACGATTAATTGATGGGATTAATCCACTACTAACTGGGAAGTATAGCTATAGTTTATTCGGGTCTTTTTTGCTAATTAGCCCGATCCTACTATCACAATTTAGCAGCATTCCCCTTGCACCTAAACTCACTTTCCCCCAACCCTCAGATATTTTAGATAATGGCTGTGTACCCCCTTTAGAAAATGACATTGTGTGGGTATTTTCCTGGTCTGAAATTCCCAATGCAACAGCCTATCATTTGTATGTAATGGGAACGAATGCCTTAAATCCAGTTATTAATAATTCTAACTTAACATCTACAGATTATATTAGCAAAAGTAGGGCCTATATAGCCGATCAAAACCGGATGGGATGGAAATGGAAAGTCAGAGCGATGGTAAACGGTGAATGGGGGAATTGGAGTCAAGAACAAGTGTTTGATGTAGAGCCATTAAACACCGATTGCTTAGAAAACTTTACTCCCCCAAAATGACAAAAAAACAATCAATCAATATTAATCGTTTGTAACCCTTCATTAACCGTAATGGCAATTTTACCAACGGTTCTTCCCATTTCGCTATAAGTATGAGCTTCAGCAATATCACTTAAGGAATAAGTTCGATCAATCACTGTTTTAACCTTACCCGCTTCGATCAAATCTCGCAGCGCATCTAAATCTCGACGGCTAGGTTGAGCTAATACTAATTTACATTTTTGACTCGAAAACAATAAGGTTTGTAGGGTCGCTCCCATATTATCAACCGTTGGTACAGTCGAGATATAAATTCCATCCGATTGTAGAACTTTTTGACAATTAAAAAAGGACTGTTTACCCACCGCATCAAAAATAATATCATATTGAATTTCTTGCAGGGTAAAATCCTCTTGGGTATAGTCAATAACCGTATGCGCTCCTAAACGTTTAACAAAATCAACGTTAGCCGTCCCGCAAACCCCCGTGACATCGGCATTCATCGCCACAGCAATTTGCACCGCAAAGGTTCCGACACCGCCAGACGCCCCATTAATTAATACCCGTTGTCCCGGTCGCAATTGACCTAAATCTAATAACCCCTGTAAAGCCGTCAGACCCGCTACAGGAACCGTTGCTGCTTCGGTATAGGATATATTTTGGGGCTTATAGCTGACGTTGGCTGCGGGGACAGCCACATACTCCCCATAGGCGCCTCCAAATAACGGGTTAACGAAGGTATAAACTTGATCGCCAACCCGCCAGCGCGTTGCTTGTTCTCCCACTTCTACAATTTCTCCTGATAAATCAGAGCCTAAAACTTTAGGGAAATTGTAGCCGGATAGCGGTTGTAATAATCCCTGTCTAATTTTCCAATCCACAGGATTAACACTACTGGCATGAATTTTGACTAAAACTTGATCCGGCTTAATACTTGGGGTAGAAATATCTTCATACCGAAGAACATCAGGTGATCCATATTGATAAATAACAATTGCTTTCATAAACTGTTAACAGAAATAGAACACCTGTCAGCTTAACACAAACTTCTTAAACTGGGGATTAAGGTTTCATTTTTTGCTTTGATTATTTCAAACAGCGTGATAATTTTGTTGAGATCTACTTTTTTTTGACCTATTTTCTGGTTTCCATTTTTGATTCAGAATCCGCTACTTTTCGAGCTTTAACTCAACAGGAAAAGGCAAACTCAAGAGGATAAAAAATAGAGTTTTCCCTCGATTAACAGTTGTAACTCCGTGAAATTGTCACTATGATGGAATTATGGCACAAAAACCTCAGCAAACCCTATAATTGAGTTTTTATGGATATTCAGTTAATCAATATTGGTTTTGGTAATATTATCTCTGCTAATCGGGTGATTGCTATTGTCAGTCCTGAATCGGCTCCGATTAAGCGCATTATAACCGATGCCCGTGAGCGTGGACAATTAGTTGATGCTACTTATGGACGTAGAACCAGAGCCGTGATTATCACTGATTCTAGCCATGTTATTCTCTCTGCAATTCAGCCGGAAACCGTTGCTCATCGGTTTGTACTGGCGAAAGATGGGAATTCCCGTGATGATTAAGGGATTTATACCCCTTGGTTTCTATCGGCATACCATGAGAAAATAGAAAAACTCCTGTTCAGCGTGAATGAGTAAAACTGCTATGAAAAAAGGCCGATTAATTGTGATGACAGGCCCTAGTGGGGTCGGAAAAGGAACCTTAGTTCGTTCCCTACTCAACTGTCATCCTGACCTGCATTTATCCGTTTCAGTAACAACTCGTTCTCCCCGTCCCGGCGAAATCAATGGACGAGACTACTATTTTGTAAATCAACAACGTTTTCAGGAAATGGTAGAACAGGGAGAGTTATTAGAATGGGCTGAATTTGCAGGAAATTGTTATGGAACTCCTTTAATTCCGGTTAAAGAACAAATTGAAGCGGGAACATCGGTTTTATTAGAAATTGAATTAGAAGGCGCTCGCCAAATTCGGCGCACGTTTCCCTCCGCTTTACGCATTTTTATTATGCCCCCTTCTATTAATGAATTAGAACGTCGTTTACGAGAGCGAGGTCAGGATTCTGAAGATGCGATTCGACGGCGTTTAATGCGAGCAAAAGCAGAAATGGATGCGGCGAGTGAATTTGATTTTGAAGTAATTAATGATGATTTTGATTTTGCCTTACAGCGATTAGAATCTGTGTTATATACTCCTGTTTAAATCAGGAAATATGCCCCAGAAAGACCCTTTAAAACAAGACTCTTTAAATGCGATGGCAACGGATATCAAATCGGCTGAAGCTTATGCAAATTTAGGGCGTTTGTCTGATCAGCAAGAACAATGGGAAGCTGCGATCGCACATTATCGTCAGGCTATCGAATTAAATCCCCATTGTTCTTGGTTTTATCACCATTTAGCGGATGTTTTATTAAAACAAGAACAATGGCAAGACGCAATTATTAATTATCGTCGTGCCATTGAACTTAATCCTGATTTTTCTTGGTCATATCATAATTTAGGAAATGCCTTATTAAAATTACAATCCTGGGAAGAAGCGATTCCCGTTTACCGCAAGGCGATTCAGTTAAACCCTGAATTTCATTGGTCTTATGGAAATTTAGGAGATGCGTTTGTTAAACAGAAAAAGTGGGATTTAGCCATTACCAGTTATTGGAATAGTTTAGTAATTTTGTTCCGAACAAATCAAGAACAGGATTTTGGAATTATTGCCACTAAATTAGGGGAAACCCTGGAATATTGTTTACCTGAAACCATTAATCTGGCGATCGCTTATTATCAAAAAGTTATTCAGAATAGTCAAAAGTATCCTGAGTATCAAAATGTGATTCAATTTTTACACCAAAATCAAGAAGCCTGGATTAAAATTGCCGATTTTTTCATTCATAAACATTTTAATAATGCCGCTTTAATTGTGTATTCAATGGCGCGAGAAGTTTATCCTGATCATCTCTCTATTGGAGAAAAAATTAATACTATTTTTCTTAAAAAAAATCATTTAGAACAAACGATTAACTTACAACATCAAAATATTCAGCAAAACTTAAATAAATGGTCTAAATATGACGAAGGTATCACTTCTGATCCCAACATCAATAGTTTTTCAGATCCTTTAGCTGTAAATCAAGACTTCGGACAATTTATATTTAGTACCAATATTAATTTTGATTTAAACCAATTAGATCAACTCTTTGAAGCAGTCGGTTGGATGACTCGTTCCCATCAACAAATGAAAATCGCCCTGGAACATAGTTTTTTAGCCGTTACTCTGTGGTCGGAAAAAGACTCGCAAAAACAATTAATTGGCTTTACTCGCGCCGTTTCCGATCATGTTTATAATGCAACCCTTTGGGATGTGGTGATTCATCCTAATTTTCAAAGTCAAGGATTAGGAAAAGCCTTAATTCAATATACTTTAGAACAACTTCGACAGCAAAATATTGAAAATATTACTTTATTTGCAGGTTCCAAAGCCGTTGATTTCTATCAGCATTTAGGGTTTATTACCGATCCTAACGGGATTAAAGGAATGTTTTGGGTTTCGCCTTGATTAACTTCAATCGTAGGGTGCGTAAGCTCCGCGCACGCACCATCTAACCTGAGATTTAAAAATATTGGCTCCTGATAATTACTCAGGTTGCCGCAGAGAAATGGTGCGTGCGGCTTTGCCTTACGCACCCTACGCTCCTACGCTCCTAATTCTTAATTCTCCTTTTATTCTGCAATTAAAACTTGCAGGTTCTAAAGCCGTTAATTTCTATCATTATTTAGGGTTTATGACCGACCCTAACGGAATTAAAGGAATGTTTTAGGTTTCACCTTGATTAATTTCAATCGTAGGGTGCGTAAGCTCCGCGCACGCACCATCTAACCTGAAATTCCAAAATATTGGCTCCTAATAATTACTCAGGTTGCCGCAGAGAAATGGTGCGTGCGGCTTTGCCTTACGCACCCTACGTTCTAAAGTACATTAGGGTTTAATTGCAATAATTGTCCGATGGCGAGGGTCACTGGGAAGGGTGATTTTATAATCAAACCCCACCTCTTTTAAGGTTTCTTCCACATCAAAAGTATAGTATTCATCACTCCAGGGTTCGGTACTTTTCATCAGAATAAATAACGCTGGAGGTAAATTCTGAATCACTTCTGATTTAGGATTATTATCAACAATGGCTAAACAGCCGCCCGGTCGTAAAATTCTCAGGGCTTCTTGAAAGATATCTCGACTGGGTTTGTTCGGGAGTTCATGTAATAGAAATTGCAGGGTAACAACATCAAAACTGTTATCGGGAAAACTGGTATTTTCCGCGAGTTCCTGTCTCCATTCGGCGATTTCTCCCTGTTGATCTCGAATTTTTGCCACCGCCAACATATAGGGTGATAAATCTAACCCCACTGTTCTAATATTATCACCATATTTCTGCACTAAATAGCGATGTAATGGGAGAGTTGACATCCCCACAGAACAACCAATATCTAACACATTCTCCACCCGTTCAGGACAATATTTGCCTAAGATTTCATGGAAACTAGAACGTAACCGATGTTCTGCGGTTTCCCAGGTAATTTGTTCTTTTGGCCAGACTCGCAACCCCATTGCTTTTGTTGCGGGTTCGGCTTCATAAGCGGCTAACCAACAGAGATTTCCTTGATCATAAGCATGAAAGGGAACTTGATAATAATCGGGATATTTAATATTAGGGTTTGTGAAACTTTTTAACAGTTCTTTTGCGCCTGATGCGTCTAATTCTTGACAAGTTTTTCGCCACTGAACCCCATTTTTTTCGGCGGTTTTAATTAAAACTTGTCGCGCTTGAAGTTTCATTAAACTGTAAAGCGGTTTAGTTTTGATGAGAACATTAACAATTTGAGACAGAAAATCTTCTCCTGCCCAGTCTGGTTTGAGTTTAGCGTTAATCATGGTTTGAAAATGATTGAAAACAAGGTATTAATTTATCATAAAATAGAATGAATTCAGAAAAAATTACAGGCTATCCCATTTTTTTAGGGTGATTTGCTGGCCCAAAATATCTTCAACCTCTCGAATCATAATTCGCAACTGAGGAACAGAATATTCATCATTAGAGGGGATAGTAAGACGATGATTCTCATAAATCATAAACTGATGTTTACTTCCTGAAAAAGGGCCAGAAAAACCAAATTTCTGTAACTTTTGAATAAAGTCTCGTCGTTTACAGGGTTTCCATCGGCTCAAGTTGAGGCTCCTGATTCAAATCAATATTATTAATAATGGGTAATGGATGCCCCAATTTGATCCCCAATAAAATCCAATCTTCTAAAGTTGAACGCAATTCTTGTTCACATTGTTTTAAGGTTGAACCAAAAGCAATAACTCCTTGACAAATAGGGATTTTTCCAACAAAACTCAGATCTTCCAGTTTGTCATAAACGGCTTCAGCCATTGCCTGTTCAACATAATCACTGAGGATATACTGTACAGCCATTGCTCATAATAAAAAAATGGGAAGTTTGGAAACCGCGTCTATAAGCGAGCGCGGAGGAAAAACGACACTTCGGCAAGACTTCGGCGTGAGCTCAGTCGAACGCTCAGTGGGACACATCAGGAGAATTTATTCTCGGTGAATACTAGATTAGGAATCGACAAAAATTTTTGTATTTGCCGATTCCCGGTTTTTTTGGTATTTCTACCCCACTGATTTCTCAGGTAATGTTAGCTTCGCCAATGTTATCGGTCGGTACTATCTTGAAAGCACTGTCTTACCCCTCGTAAAACTGTTTAACTTTCGAGTTTTAGAGCTTGGGACTAGCTACGCATCCCAAGGTAAGAACTTTAACGCTTCCCGATAACGTAGCCAGTTAAGGCTTAGGCTGGTCAGCTATCCAAATCAGAGGCATGAAGCCCCGTATCTTCAGAGCGGGGTGCTGACCCTAAACTCATTCCATTTTTGCCATTATAGAATATCTGAGTCAATGTATTTATGAAGTTTTATTCCATGTATCCTGTCTTTTTCAACCATTGGCGAAGTTGAGGAAAAAATTGATTTCTGTCAGGGTTTTGATACATTTCCTCAACGGTTTTCCAGGCTGTGTTGGCTTGACCGAGTAAATACTGTTGCGCTAAATAAGCAGCTAAAACTGCTTTTAAATCTTGTTTGAGGCGACGACGTTTATTAATTTCTTGCAATAAAATAGTGTTATGTTCTTCGAGGAATTCAGAATACTGTTGAGTCACATCTTTAAATTCTCCAAACTGATACTGAAAAATCTGTAACGGTAATTGTTCAGGAGTATAAACTTGAAATTGTTGGCTAAATCGTTGATCATAATGAATCAAAATCGGGGTTTCTGCGTTCTCTGTATTCAGTCGATAGGACGTTAAACCCCATTTTTGTTGTAAATCTCGATATTCTTTTTTAATGGGGCTATATCGGTAAATCACCGAATAGTAATTTTTACGATTGTTATCCTCATCAATTAATAAATCTACTAAGATTTCCGGTTCTTTATCGTTATCTAAATCTAACACTTTAAAATCAAGGACTCTCCCGGTTTTAACCGTTTTAACCCCCGGTGCTGCTAAAGTAGCCATTGAAACCACATCTTCAGATACTAAATCTCCTTTTCGGCTAATTTTAATTTGCATTAACTGAATTGTATTATCAGAATCTGCTAATAATTCCGCTTTAACATCCCCTAATTTTGCTGTTTTTTGCACCTTTAAATCTTTGATTTCGGGATAGGATTCAGGTCGGGATTCTATGGGAGGTGTTGTTTGGGGTTGCATTGTAACCGCAGGCGTTGATGGTTTGGGTTTGGGTTCGGAAGGGGTTTCTGAGGGTTCAGAAATGGCAACTCTAGCAATATATTGAGTGGGAACTAACGCTTGTTTTTTATCCTCTAAAATCGCCTGACAAATGAAGGTCGAAACTTCGGCACGGGTCGCAGGTTTATTAGGGTTTAATCGTCGAATATTGGGATAATTAACTACTAACCAATTATCGGTTGCTGTGGCGATCGCTTTTTTTGCATATTCAGGAATATCAGAACCATCCTCAAAGATTTTGGTTAATTGTTGAGGGGAAACTTGAGTCGGTTTATAATCTAAACCATTAACTAAAGCCACCAATGCTTGCACTCTAGGAATATTTAATAAAGGATTAAAAACACTTCCTAAATATCCTGACATAAACCCTCTTTGATTAACATCTCGAATCGCATTATGAGCCCAAAAATCCGTAGGTACATCTACAAAATTAATCGCTTTTTCAGTTTTAGGAAGCTTAGGAAAAGCTTGACTCAGCATCGCCGCAAATTCAGCCCGATTTACAGGATTATCGGGGCGAAATGTATCATCTTCATAATAACCTTTAACAATATTTTTTTGAGCTAAATTCTCAATACAGTTTTGCGCCCAATGACCTTTAATATCATCAAAAGTTGTAGACTTTTGGGCTGAAACAGGATAAATTAAAGGTAAAGATTTCTGAGTTAAGATAATTCCTAAAACAACAACAATAAATAATTTAAACTGAGGAAGGAAGGATTTTCTTTTCATATTACTCCTAATTTAAACAAATTGATTAACAGCACCCACACTAGGCAAGGTTGTATCTAAACCAGGGACTCCTACCAGTATAAGGTTAGCAACACTGGCAACGGATGCTCCAAAATTCAAGTCTGTATCGGCATTATCCGTAACCGGACTTAAATAGGTTTGAACTAAATTTCCGGTTCTTAATTCATAGCGGAATGTTCCTCCTAAATTCGCTAATCCATAGCCGGGAGAACCGACTAAAACATCATTTCCTATCAAGGCTATGGCTTGACCAAATTGATTATAATCCTCCATTTTAGGTGCATTATAGGTTTGCAAAACTGCCCCAGTAATGCCATCCAATAAAAACGCTGTTCCTGTGTCTATTCCTCCTGAATCATCTCCGGGTGCACCGATTAAAATATCTCGACCAATTCCCGACCAGGCGACGGAATAACCAAAATTATCTAACCCAGGGATCGGATTTTTAAATGTTTGTAAAAGTTGCCCAGTAACGCTATCAAAAATATAGGCTTCACCGGGTTGTTGTCCTCCTCCTGGGGTTAAACTAGCAGGAGCACCAATTAATATTCTATCTCCGCCAACCGCAGCGACAGAAGCCCCAAAAAAGTCATTAGCTTGAGGGTTGGGATTCAAAAAGGTTTGTAACAATTGACCCGTATTTCCATCAAATAAATAGGCGGTTCCTCCTGCGGGTGCTAAGGTGGAATCATTGGGAGCACCGACAATAATATTATTACCTAAAGTGGCAACGGAATAGCCAAATAAATCAAAGACATCTGGGGTAGGATTATTTACGAGTAAATAGGGCGTTCCTGTGGCGGTACTAAACACATAAACCGCCCCGGAATTAGGTGCTAAACTACTATCTTGAGGCGCACCAATAATAACATTATCTCCTACAATTGTCGCAATAGATTGACCAAAGGCTGAATTTCCAGCACTGGGGGAAGGGTTACGAAAGGTTAATGTGGGTTGTTGAGTGGTGAGATTGAATAAATAAGCAATTCCTTGGTTATTAGTTTGACCGGGTGCACCGACCCCTACAAAATTATTAGCAACGGGTGATAATGCTGAACCAAATTGAGCAGAAGCTTCAGGAATGGGATTGATTAAAGTTCCGACGGCTGAAGGAGGAATTTCATCATCAATAATATCTAAAGTTGCTTGATTAGGTGTTCCCAGTTGGGCAAAGTTTGTGGGGTTTTCTAAGGTTAAAAAAACATTAGCAGCATAATTAGGAACATTATCATTAACAATCGGAATATTAATGATTTTAGGGGTATTATCCCCATTGCCAAAATTAACAACAATGGGGTTTGTATTAATTTGATTCCCTCCAGGCGTTAAGGGCGTAGGAACCGGAACCACAGTAACGCTAATTTCCCCATCATTTCCACTATTCCTAACCACCGTAATTGGATTAATTGGAGTCCCATTTTCATTAACAGCAAATTGATCTGAACTAAATTCTACAACCCCAGGAATAATAAAGTTAGAACGATTAATTTGATCGGGTTTAATTCCTTGTAATACCGCAACAATACCCCCAGATTGTGCTTCTAAAATGGTGCTATTTTCGGTTCTAGGATCGGGTTTGCTAGTTAAATTTTCAAACCCTAAATCACCCGTTAAAAAAATAATATCTTCTCCGGGTTTATAATCTACAATTGTCTCCGATGATTCGGGGTTACTCCCTAATTGACGACTATCTAAAACAAAAATATCTTTGCCATCTCCGCCAATTAAAGTATCAATTCCTTCATCCCCAGACAGGCGATCATCTCCGTCATCTCCGCTCAGTTGATCATTCCCTTGACCCCCAAATAAAGTATCATTTTCACTCCCCCCGGATACCTGATCATCTCCAACATTTCCCTCCACTAAATCATTCCCTACATCCCCTCGAACCTGATCATTTCCATTCCCTCCAGAAACCGTATCATCCCCATCTTCTGCACCGATAAAATCATCGCCATCATTGCCTTCAACAAGATCATTTTCTAACCCCGATCTTAATTCATCATTGCCTTGACCTCCGAATATTAAATCCTTGCCTTGATTCTCTCGAATTTGATCATCTCCTGACCCGGCATAAATCGTATCATCTCCTTCAATTCCTGATAATTCAGAGGGATTATCAGGATTTACAAATCCAATAAATTGATCATTTCCTGCTTCTCCAAATAGCAGATCATTACCTGCATCTCCTGAAATTTGATCGTTTCCTTGACCCCCAAAAAGAGTATCATTTCCTCCTTCTCCAAATAGTTGATCATTCTCTAAATTCCCATAAATCAGTTCAGGATCAGATGAACCGCGAACCGTGTCATCTCCTCCTAATAAAAAAGCACCTAATGGAAATACCGCCAATTCTCCGGGAAAGAATTTCACGTTTTCGGCGGTATTGTCTCCGACTAAGCGAAGTTGACCTGTGGTGGGATCGGTTTCTGGTTTTAGCACCATGATATCATTGGGTAAACTAAATTAAAACGCTAACATTGCTAATCATATCATCGGTTTTGCAGACTGCCAAAATTTAGAAATCGTTACAAACCGATAGTTTTGTTCTAACAGTTTAGGAATAATTTCTTGTACTGTTTTTGCAACATCTTTTCCTCCAAAATACCCATCATGGAGGACAATAATTGACCCATTTTGGGTTTGTTTAATCACACGTTGGGTAACAACATTAACCCCAGGATGTAACCAATCTTCCGGTACAACACTCCACATCACCGGACGATATCCCCAAGCGGTTAATAACTCTAAAGTTTGAGGTAAAAAAAAGCCATTGGGAGGACGCACATCTAATATTAATTCTGGTTCAAGATGGCAGGCTTTAAAAATAGCAGTTTGGGTTTTTTCTAAACTTTGTTTTAATTCTATTTCACTTAAAAAAGGAAAAGATTGATGTTGATAACCATGTAATCCAATCCAATGACCGCGTTGATAAACGGCTTGGGCAATTTCAGGATATTGTTCTACCCATTGTCCTAACCAAAAGAAACTGGCTGTAATTTGAAACTGATCTAAAACCTTTAATAACTCTAAAGTATACTCTGGGTGCGGCCCATCATCAAAGGTTAAAGCAATTTCAGGTTGAGATAAGTTTCCTCTCCATAAACAACGGGGAAAACTGGGGGTTAAAATCGAATGTAAATAGGGAAAAAAAGGGGCTAATTGCAGTTTAAAACGAAATGGAGTATTCATTAAAATTTCAGTTCACAAAACTTTGCATAAAACGGTTATAATCTAACTCAAAAAACTGTACCATATTAATCATCAATTTATCGGTGAAATCCCACTATGAAAAAATATGTTTGTACCGTTTGTGGCTATACCTACGATCCTGAGTACGGTGATCCCGATGGGGGGATTGATCCAGGTACACCGTTTGAAGAAATCTCCGAAGATTGGATTTGTCCGCTTTGCCAAGCTGAAAAAAAAGATTTTGAAGTATTAGAAGAATAGAGGGTTAATTTGTCTAGTATACATCCGTTAAAAGTGATTGTAATTGGGGGTGGGGCGGCGGGTTTTTTTGGGGCAATTACTTGTGCAAGTCATCACCCCCATACTCAAGTAATTTTACTCGAAGCCGGACAGCAACCCCTGGCTAAAGTGAGAATTTCTGGCGGGGGACGGTGTAATGTCACCCATGCTTGTTTTGAACCGACTCAATTTGTGCAGAATTACCCCAGGGGAAGTAAAGCGTTACGCGGCGCTTTTAGTCGATTTCAAGCTAAAAATACCGTTGAATGGTTTACTCGTCAGGGGGTGCAATTAAAAACAGAATCCGATGGGAGAATGTTCCCGACAACCGATGATTCTGCGACGATTGTTAATTGTTTAATTCGGGTTGCAGAACAAGCCGGAGTTAGAATTAAAACTCAAGTTCCAGTTGCTTCTATTTCCTATAACAATTCTAACCCTTATCCCTTTAAAATTCAACTGAAAACAGGGGAATTTTTAGAAAGCGATCGCGTTTTATTGGCGACGGGAAATCACCCCTCTGGTTATCGATTTGTCCAAGCTTTAGGACATACGATTATTCCCCCGGTTCCCTCTTTATTTACCTTTAATTTGAAAGATCAACGGCTGCAAGATTTAGCGGGAGTTTCTGTTAGTTCAGTTCAGGTTAAACTTCCTGAAGCTAAACTGGAACAAACGGGGCCTTTATTAATTACCCATTGGGGATTAAGTGGGCCAGCAATTCTAAAATTATCCGCTTGGGGGGCCAGAGTTTTATATGATTGTGGTTATAAATCTCCTCTACAAATTAATTGGCTTCCTCAAGAACATCCTGAACAATTAAAAGAAAAATTATTAACCCTTAAATCCGAATTTCCTAAACGGTTAATTTCAGCAAATTGTCCTGTTGATTTACCGCGTCGGTTGTGGAAACAATTAGTTAATTATATTGGTATTGATGAAGAAAAACGCTGGTCAGAAATTTCTAATAAATCTCTCAATCAACTGATTCAAGAGTTAACTCAAGGCAGTTATAATATTACTGGAAAAGGTGTTTTTAAAGAAGAATTTGTCACCTGTGGGGGTGTAAACTTAAAAGAAGTTGATTTTAAAACAATGGAAAGTCGTTGTTGTCCAGGGTTATATTTAGCCGGAGAACTCTTAGATATTGATGGGATCACCGGAGGATTTAACTTTCAAAGTGCTTGGACAACCGGATGGTTAGCCGGACAATCTATAGGTAAATAGGTTGTAATATTTTATCGTAGGGGTGGCGTCCCTCCCAACCCAGGCGCAAAGAGGGTTTGGAAACCAAACCCCTACAGAACTTTTTCATAAATCCTACACGGATTGCTATATCTGTCCATTAAAAATTTAGGTATTAGGACTAGGTTAAGCTCATCCTAGATTAAATTTGAGGCTTTCCATCCTGCTTTTCTGGAAGATTTGGAGAGGAATTGAAGGTTTTTAACTGATAACCTTGTTTTTCCATTGTCTCTACAAAATGAGTGGGATCAAGATCCTCTTTAACAGGTAATACTTCAGGAGGATTGTGTTTTAAATCTTGTCGTTTTTGTTTGAGTTTAGATTGTTTTCCCATCGGTTGATCTCCTTAAAATTTTTATTGATTTGACTTTAGATTAGCCTGTTTTTGACGTTTTATTCTGCGGTCAAGAACTTTCAAAATCAACAGGGCAATAATAATACTAAACGCTAGACTGATCCAAAAATTATAAACAATTTCAGGACTTTGATCCAGTGCCCAACCCCCTAAAGGTGGCCCGATTAAATAGCCAATTGCCCAACATTGAGCATTAATTGCTAAGTAAATTCCGCGTAAAGAATCGGGGGCTAAATCAGCCACTAAAGACGAAGAAGCGGGAGTATAACAGATAACCGCCAGGGCTAAAATTCCTAATCCTAAACTGGCTAAAATTAACGCCTGGTTTTCTACCATTCCTGTCCAAGCAATGATAATAAATCCGACTCCCCATAATAACGCAGAAAAGCTTAAGGCTTGAGCATGGCTAAACCGATTTAACCATCGAGAAATCGGGAGTAGAAAGATAACAGAAATGGCAGTATAGCCAATAAATAACCAACTAATTATGCCCGCAGAAAATCCTCCATTAACAAAATTATTAAAATACAGGGGAAGGGTACTATTAATTTGGGAGACATAAACGGTAAACATAATATTAACAATAACATAAATTAATAGGGTGCGATCGCGCAATGCAATCCACCAGTTTGTCCCCCATCCTCTTTGATCAGGTTGAGATTGTTTAAAAGCGGTATTTGTTTCTTGAATTGCAACAAAAATTACACCAAAAAATACAATAAATGAAATACCATCAATCATAAATAAAGCCCGATAATTCCCAGATGTACTAATAATTAATCCTCCTAAAATTATTCCCAATTGTAAGCCAATATTATCCCCTAATCGCGTCAACGCATAGGCTTCATTGCGCTGTTTTCCTGTGGTTAAATCGGCAACAACCGCCTCCGTTGCAGGCCAATATAACCCAATCCCTAAACCCAATAATAAATTCCCTAAAACCACCCTTGTAAAGTCATTAGCTGTGGCTAAAATAAAAGAAGCGATCGCTGAAATAACGGCTGAAATTAACAGAGTAAAACGGCGACCCCAACGGGGAGAATCACACAACGAGCCCGCTAAAACCCGACCCAAAATTCCTGAAATTTGAGCTAATCCTAAACTCAATCCCACTGAGGTAGAAGATAATCCCACTTGATTGACAAAGAAAATCGGAGCATAAAATAGTGTAAATCCTGTCCCTATTTGTGATAGTAATCGACCGAAGGCTAAAATAAAAATTTGGGGATTAAGTTGGGGAAGCCAAGCTAAAAAACGATTCCGTCGGAATCCCATTCTTTTAATTTCCTAATATAATACTTAGATAATCATAGCGGATTAGGGTGCTCTTGGATTCTATTGAGAGGAATAGAAAACTCATCTCTAGTTTGACAAAATTAATGATGACTCTGGGAGAGTGGAATTGTAATGATAAATTCTGTTCCTACTCCCACTTCCGATAAACATTGTAATTGACCCCGATGTTTTTCCGTAATAATTTGATAACTAATCGATAATCCTAATCCCGTCCCTTTTCCTAACGGTTTAGTCGTAAAAAAGGGATCAAAAAGCCGTTTTTGAGTGGCTTCAGGAATTCCGGGGCCATTATCCTGAATTCTAATCATAATACTATCCTGATTCACGATTTTAAGCCGATTTAATCGGGAACATAATATCGAAGTTTTTAAAGGTTGAGCTTGAATAAATTCGGTTTTAATTTTAATCCATGAGGGGTGTTCCTGAAGCTCTAATTCTGAACGCTGACTATTATATTCTTCCGTTGCATCAATTGCATTTGCTAAAATATTCATAAAAACTTGATTCAATAACCCCGCATAACATTCTACTTTCGGGAGTGTTCCATAGTCTTTAATAATTTCAATAGTCGCTTTTTCTGCACAATTTTTGAGGCGACTCTGTAGAATTAATAATGTGTTTTCGATTCCTTCATGAATATCAATATCTTTCATCGGGGATTCATCTAAACGCGAAAAATTTCTTAAGGATTTAACAATACACTGAATCCGATCTGCACCCATTTTAATCGAATCAATCAATTTGGGGAAGTCTTGTAATAAATAGTCTAACTCTATGGCTTCAATTTTTTCTATCACTTCGGCGTTAGGTTGATAATTTTTTTGATAAATTTCAATGAGTTCTATTAAATGCTCGGCATATTCTTTCGCAAAAATAATATTTCCATAAATAAAACTCACGGGATTATTAATTTCATGAGCAATTCCGGCTACTAACTGACCCAAAGATGACATTTTTTCACTTTGAATCAGATGCGCTTGGGTTTTTTGAAGTTCTTCTAAAGTTTGTTCAAGTTGTTGGGTTTTTTGTTTTAATTCAGTTTCAGAAGTTTTCAGGGCTTTTTCTGCTAGTTTTCGTTCACTAATATCCATCAATGTTCCTAACAGTCGAATTGTTTTTCCTTCGGAATTAACTGTGGGTTGACCTTTTCCATAAACATATCGAATCAAACCATCTGCTCTAATCATCCGATAATCTAATTCAAAACTATATCCGGTTTCAATGGCTTGATGAATGACCTGTTGATAGATTTGTTGATCATCGGGGTGAATTAGATGAAAATAGTGATCATAAGTTAACTGATTTTTTTCTTGTCCTAAAATCATGAATAACTCATCAGAACAAGTAAAATTTTGAGTGTTTAAATCCCATTCCCAACTGCCAATATGAGCGACTTTTTGAGCTTCAGTAAGGTTTGCTTCTCGTTGTTGAAGTGCGGCAAAAGAAAGCTGTAATTGCTTTGCCATATTGTTAAAAATTTCAGCCAAATCAAATAATTCTTTAGTTCTTCCTACCACCGTTTTATTCCAATCTCCTTGAGAAATAGCCGCAGCAGCTTGACTCATCGATTGAATCGATTGGGTCATCCAACGAGAGGTGATAAATCCTAATAAAATAGCAACTAATAAAGCCACAATACAAAGTAAAATAGTAATTCGAGTATTTTCATAAATTTTATCCATAAAATCCGATTCGGGAATCACGACAACAATTAACCATTGCAGTCCAGACGAATTATTAAACTGAACAACTTGAACAAATTGTTGTTCTCCATTAACTTTAAAACTGAGATTCTCCCCGTCTTTGATTTGCTTAAAATTATCAAATTTATGCTTTAAAAATTGCAGGGTTGGCGGAATTAAATTTTGTTGATCAATCAAGGAGGTTTCTGTTGTCGGTAGAGAATTTTGTTCGGGAAGAGAACTAGCGATTAATATTCCACTTTGATCCAGAATAAAAGTTTGTCCTGATTGACCAATTTTTAACTCCTGTAAAAACTGACTAATATGATCCAAAGAAAGTTTAACGGCGGTGATTCCCAGCAAATTTTGCTGATCATCATAAAGGGCAATTCCTTGGATAATTGATAATTCATTTTCAAACTCTAAATTTTCAGAAGTTTCACTCCAAACAGGCTTACCTTTTCCCTGAATAATATTTTTGTACCATAATTCTTGACGAGGATCAAAGTTATCAATTATTTTGTAGCTCCGAGCTTTACGACCTTCTGAATCCAGATTATGGTAAAATAAAGAAAAATTGGTATCCCAAGTTGAACTTAAAAGAACTACCTCGTCATCGGATAATTTATTAGCTTCTATAAATGTTTTTTCTGGAGAAACAAATAAAATTGACTTCACAGAAGGAAAAACCCGGATATAATTTAATAAATGTTCTTCAAGAGGTTCGGAATCATTAATATCAAAGTGATAGTGAGCTACAGCTTCAGCATTAATTTGATTGATAAAATTAGGAACCTTCAGATAATCAGACAGATGTTGCCTAATTTTATCACTAATTTCCGAGCGCAGTTGTGTTGCTACTTCATTAACAGCTTCTTGTCCATGACGGAGGGATAACCATCCCGTTAAACCCACAGCAATAAAGGTTTGGAGGACAAAAGGAACCACAATAATAGATCGGAGTGGAAGGGTTCTAGCAATTTTATAGACCCATCTTTTCAGTAATCTTTTAGACATCTGAAAACAATATAATAAGGGAGAAAAATGATATAATGCACCCTTACACTTTGACTTAGTTTTAACTTTATATGATTGGCTATCTGAAAGGTATCATTGCTGATATTCAAAAAGGAAATGGAAATCGAGTCACCTTATTACTCGATGTCAATAACATGGGCTACGAACTGCAAATTTTACCTCGGATGAGAATGGAATTACCTGCGGTTGGGGAGTCAATCCAAATTTTTACCCACTTACAAGTCCGAGAAGATCAGATGGTTTTGTATGGCTTTTCTAGTATGGCTGAACGAGATTTATTTCGCCAATTGATTAGTGTCAGTGGAATTGGAACTCAATTAGCGATCGCCCTTTTAGATACCCTCGGACTTCAAGATCTGATTCAAGCCATCGTCGGCGGCAATACTCGCGTTTTGGCAAAAACCCCAGGGGTGGGAAGCAAAACCGCAGAGCGCATCGCCCTCGAACTCAAAACCAAACTCTCGGAATGGCGACACCAAGCCGGACTCCTTTCCTCTATTCCCTCCAATATTGCCCCCCACATTCAGGAAGAAGTCGAAATGACCCTACTCGCCCTGGGTTACACGGGGGCTGAAGTCATGCAAGCGTTACAAGCTATTAGTCAAGATTCTAGTTTAGCTAAACAAACGAATTCTGACGAATGGATCAGGAGTGCGATCGCTTGGTTAAGTCAAGGAACTTGAAAACTTTTGTGTCTTCGGGTTTTTGAGGGGAGAATTATTACCACGAAGACACAAAGAATAGTATTGCATTAACGGGCTTTAACTTATATATTGATACTAATTTGCTCCATCCTCCTGAATTTTAGATTTAACTCCCATTCACTGCCTATTATGTCACGCAAAAGAACCTTTTTTGAATCCCTAACCCATTGGTTTAGCGACGAAAGTTTTTTACACCTATTAGAAGAAATTCAAGTCGCGGTCGCTAAAACCTTATCAATTGCGATGGTAATTATTATCATAGTTTGCTGTGGTCAACTTATTTTATATTTAAGCCAAAAATTATTGACAGATTCTACTTTCATATTTAAAGTTTCTTTGTTTGAAATTTTTGGGTTATTTTTAAATATTTTAATTGCGTTTGAGATTTTAGAAAACATCTCAGGTTACTTAAAAAAGCACGTGATCCAAGTTGAGTTAGTGATTGTTACTTCCTTAATTGCGGTGGGACGAAAAATTATTATTTTTGATTTGGATAAAAAAACAGGAGGGGATTTAATTGGACTCGCTGTTGCCGTATTAGCTTTATCAATCAGCTATTTAATTGTGCGACTGAATAAAAACAAGTAAGGGTTTCAATTGTTCCTCAACTTTGTTTTAGGGTGCGGTGCTTTTAGAGTCATGTACCCTATATATTACTTTCTAAGGACAAATAGGAATTCAACTCAGCGACAATGTAGTAAATTATACAAAACCAGAGGGTTAACAAGATGTTACCCATAGCAAAACCCAGGACGAGAATCAGCTTAGGTACAAAAATTGTATGATGAAAGATTGTTAATCTAGGCTACACTAACAACTAACCAAAAACTATTGATTAGACCTTTCTAAATCTTGATTTTATGGAAACCGCATTTAACCAATTTTGGGATCTCGTTTCAGGGGCATTCGCCCTCAACCCAGAAGTTTTTGAGAAAATTAATAATCTCCCCGATGGCCTGATCGTGGCATTAATCATTGTTTTAATGGCAGGTTTATCGCAAGCAATTGGCCAATGTATTGTTTTATTCGTCAATAAAGTTAAACCCTTTCGCTTTATTCTCAGCTTAGGAATTTCTGCAATTGTTTTTACTTTAAGTTACGGCTTATGGGCATTTAGTATTTGGATTACCAGTTTGGTATTATTTCAAATTCCTGTAGGTTTTAACTTTATTTTTACAACATTGGGACTGAGTTATGCGCCCCAAATGTTAGGGTTTTTAATTGCCTTACCTTACCTGGGAACTCCAGTCGGAGTAATACTTTCCATTTGGAGTTTACTGGCTCAATTTATCGGACTAGAAACCATTGCCACCTATGAAGATTGGTCAGCATTTACCTGTGCTTTAATTGGGTGGGTTGTCTTACAAATTCTACAACGAACTATTGGTCGTCCGATTTTAGCCTTTAGTCGTTGGTTATCCAATTGGGCTGCGGGAACTTCATTAATTACCGACCCCAAACAATTAGAACAACTGGTCATGTATGGAAATGATCCTCAAATCATTACCGTTGGCAAAGAACTCTGGTTAGAAGCCGAAAAGAACGAAGAAAACCCTAAGCCCAAAACTTCCTATTTGCTAAAATTTATCGCCCTAGCAGTCTTAGGATTATTATTAGTTTTAATCTTAGCTCCGATTGATAAAAATCCGCTTTTAATTGGGTTAGGATTACTCGATAAAACTTTTGAATTAGCTTTTAAATTACTGAGATATAGTTTCATTGCGCTGTTGATTGCTATTATTTTGACCCCACTAGAATCCTTAAGTTGGTGGGCGGGATGGTATGGGGCTCAACCTTTAGAAAATCCGGGAACATTAGTACAAGATGCTTGCCCGAATACTCCGGTCAATCACTATGTTATGTACTTGGATGGCATCAATCAAGGCTCTTATGAATATTTACCCGAAGTTGAACGTTTTTTAGATAGTTTAGCAGAGGCTACTCCCGATAATATTGCAATTGTTAAAGGGATTATGCCCTATTCTGTTACTAATAAACCCCTAACTCAAAATCGGCCGTTGTCCTTTTTGTGGAGCATTGTGGACTCATTGGTGGTTAAAAATCCCGCCAATCCGATTGGGTTTGTGATTAATGCCCGAAATGTCGTTTCTGTGGCGGTTTCGGCTGATCCTCGTTACGGCCCGCTTCAAAATCAAGGCTTGGCGCAAGTTCTCTACAACAGTCTAATCAGCTACGGCTATCCCTTGGGAAGTCAAGTTCCGGTGACATTAATTGGCTATAGTGGCGGTGGTCAAATGTCGATGGGGGCGGTAACGTTTCTCAAACGCACCATCAAAGCGCCCATTAACGTGATTTCAATTGCAGGTGTGATCAGTGGAAATACGGGGGCGATGGTCACTGAACATTTGTATCATCTCGTAGGTGAAAAAGATGGCGTCGAAAAAGTCGGGGCGATTATGTTTCCTGGACGCTGGCCGATATCGTTATTATCGAATTGGAATTATGCCAAACGCCGGGGCAAAATTAGCTTTATTTCTTTAGGGCCAGTGGGACACAATACCATGAGCGGCCCGATGGGAGATCATAAACTTCCGAATGGTAAAACCTATCTCGACCAAACTGTTAATATTGTCACGGGAATTTTATTAGAAAATTGGGAAATTACCGGGTTAGCTCCTGAGATATTTAAAAAACCCAGTAACTATGAAATCTATAAACAAGCCGCTTTTAATCAAGTGGATTATTATCCCGTTCAACAAACCCTTGATCCTCAACTTTATCAACCCGTTGGAACCTGGATTGGGCGATTAATTTTACCCCAAAAATCAGAACGTCAACAGGTGAAAGGAGTCTTATTTGAAATCTATCATGCAGATAAGAATCATCAACATCGCATCGGACAAATTGTAAATTTAAGATGGGATTTACAAGTTCCAACTGTGAATACCAGAGTGCAATTAGTCACCCAGGATTTGAACTTTATTGATCAGGTAAGAGTGAGTGAATCCCAAGGAAATATTCACCCGGAACGCATTAAGGGATGGTCACAAGTTGACCCCCTAGAATCCATCGCCGCAGCCAGACCCCAGGATGATCTGATTGTCTTATTAAAAGAACCTGTGGTTTTTGAAGATACGGGGGCAGAACGTCCTAGTCTTTATATTCAGGATGATCCGGTTGAAATTACAGGTCGATTTTATGGGGTAGTTACGTTTATTCAAAATTTAGGCAATGATGTCTTTTTAGTTTGTCATTATAATACTCAATCCCAACAATTTGATGGCATAGAAGAAAAGGTGTATTTGCCCTCGATTATCCCTAACCGAGATGGGGTTTTATCTTCAGTCAATCAAGATTTAGAGCACTCTCCAGTTAATCCTTCAGGATGGTATATTTTTGGGCAAAAAAATATAGATGGTCAGTTTGTTGTTCAGGCGATCGCACCCTATCGTTTATTTTCTCTAACGCCAGATTTGGTGATTTCAGGAAAACAAACCACCTTAGATTATATTAATAAAGAATACTGGAAAAATCAAGTCACTCCCAAAGGAGAAATTAAGACGATTTTACTCAATCCAAATCAGGAGGATGCAGCTAATTCTATATCAGCAGAATCCCTTTGGAAAGAAGGCGATCGCGCTTTATTAATGCACGTTTATGGAGGCATTGGCGGGCCGAATGGTGATCATACACCCTTTGGAATTTACTTCGGACATTTTGCTTATGGACTGGCTACAGTTGTGCGCGATCGCATTACCCAAGACCTGCGATTAAACATCGAATATCGTCAAATTTATACTCATAATTGTGATGGAATTATCTCAGGAAGTTTAGACTGGACTCGCTACAGTGGTGATCGTCAATTTGGATGGTTAGGATGTCGTCCCTTTACCGATATTCTAATTAAATTTGATCCCCTAACCCAAGATTATGATTTTGATGGGTTTAAATTTTCTCCCTTGGATTTTGTGATTAATGAACTCGATGTAATGACGGCGCGATATCGCATTGGAGATGGAACCGGAACTACCTTTGTGAGTGCAATTAATTCCTGTTCTCAAGATTCCAGTCAAGCCTTGTATTTATCCCTCAGACGGATGTTAGCTCAATTTCAATTAAATCCTCTATTAATGAAATGGTTGCGAGAACATCCAGACCACGAACAAACCCAACGATTTATTCAACTCAATACCTTAGTAGCTAGTTTAGAAAATATCTTAACCCCCACCGGAAAAGTCAGAAAAGATTGGCGATATGGTTCCCCAACATTAGGCCGTTTTCCTGAAGAAACCCCCTTAAAAACCTTGTCTCGATTAGCGGAAAGTTGGCGATCTTTATTACCCCGATTAATTAACGATCAAATGGCGATGATCTTTCTACAATTAGGAGCTTATTTATGGATTCTTCGTACCAATCAAGTCGGCGGGAACGATCCCCTGATTCAACCGATGATTCCCACAGATTTTTGGTTTGGGGTTCCCAAAATAAAACCCTTTAAATATGATTAATTTCATTCCCTAGCACCAGAACGCACGTTAATCGGGGATACCACAACTCAAACCCCCGAACAAATCGCGCAGAATATTATTTTTTAACTCAAACCCTAGAAGCGAACCCAGTTTCTGGGTTCGCTTCTAATTTTAAATGGAGCTAAGCGGGCTCGAACCGCTGACCCCCGCAATGCCATTGCGGTGCTCTACCAACTGAGCTATAACCCCTTGCAGTATTCCAATATACTCGTTTAACTTGTGCTTTGTCAAGAGTTTAGGGAAAAAAACTTTTGGAGTGTCGGAGAACGGTGTCCATCACTCCGATGGCCATTAAAAGTAAATATAAGCGTGTTGAGACATTTGGGCGATGTGGCCAATGCAAGATCCCATCAGGAAATACACTACCCCCATAGCCGCAGCCGACAACGCCACCAAAATTCCGGCCAGCATGAAGGAAAATTCTTTGCACTCAACAGCTTGTTTCATCAGGCGTAATGACCAAGCAACGAGGGCGACATCAATTATTAGAATAGGAATCAGCATAAGTTACGTTTCGTAACATTTCCTCTATTCTAACAGGTGTTCTGAGCAGAATGCGAGTTTAACTTAGACGGGACTTAAGCAGTTACGCTATATGTAGCGGACTAAGGAGTTAGCGATCGCGCTTCCCAAAAGAAATCGGGAAACGGAGAATACTGAGTCTCTGCTACATCACTCATAGAGCTTGGTTATTTCCGCCATCTGAGCGGATTAATTTGGCTACTTTTGAAAAGATTCTGATTCCCGCTATCAATTATCTTGGGTTGAGTTAAAAAAAAATCCCAAATCCAGAATTAATAAAGTGTAGCTAAAAGCCAAACTTTATTAATTAGGGTTGTAAACCTACCAATAAATAGATGATTGATACAATTGTCGGTAAACGTATTTTAATCCCCACACAATTTACTGGGGCTGTCACCATTGAAACGGCTGACCAAATAGAAGATACTGTCCTGTTACAAGTCCGTACCACCAACGGAGAATTGCGAGAAGCCATCCTCAGCGTTGCAGAGGTAGAAAACCTCCTCAGCCAACAGCAAAACTTCTCTGCTCAAACCGTTGATGCCAAGGCTTTTTCGCTGTTCATTGAATCAACTCGCATTAAAACCGCTTTTGCTTATGACCCCCACTTTGCTGTTAGTTTAAGTGGAGTCCGGCCCCTTCCGCACCAGCTTGAAGCCGTTTATGAACGCATTCTCCCCCAAGTTAGATTACGGTTTCTGTTAGCAGATGACCCAGGAGCAGGTAAAACCATTATGACGGGGTTACTGATTAAAGAATTAAAATTGCGGGGTGTAATTGAACGAGTTTTAATTCTGACTCCAGCGCCTTTAACGACTCAATGGCAGGATGAACTTAAAAACAAATTTGCTGAAACCTATGAAGTAATCACCTCAACTTTAGCAAAAAATCAACTGGCTGGCAACCCTTGGGAACGGTTTCGTCAATGTATTACTTCCATTGATTTTGCCAAACGAGAAGATGTGATTCCGGGGCTTTTACAAGTCGATTGGGATTTAGTAATTATTGATGAAGCCCATAAATGTTCTGCCCGAACCCAAGGGGAGGAACTGCGCCGCACTGGACGCTATAAATTAGCAGAAGAACTCTCTAAAATCACAGAACGAATTATCCTGCTAACTGCTACGCCCCACCAAGGAGATGTGAATCAATTTCATAACTTTTTACGCTTATTAGACCCTGAACAATTTATTTCTAATACAATTAATCCCGATTTGCTCCGATTAGAAAATAGTCCTTGGTTTTTACGACGAATTAAAGAAGAACTGCGAGATTTTAACGGAAAAAAATTGTTTAAACAACGCCATGCGATTACCGTTTCCTTTTCCCTGTCTCCGGCTGAAGAATCTCTTTATCACCAAGTCACCCAATATATTAACCGCTATTTAGGGAAAACCCCAGGACGGAAACAAGCCGCCGTTGCTTTAGCGCGAACGGTATTACAACGACGGTTAGCGAGTAGTTTAAACGCCATTCTCAATTCCTTAAAAAAACGACAACAACGGTTTTCGGATTTATTAGAAGAATTAGAACAACTTCCTCCCCAAGAACAACGCCAACGGTTAATTAATTTAGGGAAACCTGTTGATAGTGAAGTAGAATCTGATGATTGTTCAGAAGAAGATTTAGAGGATTTTGCCATTGAATTAACCTTAGCTGAACAATTGGAACAATTACGAGAAGAATTACGGGAACTCAAACGGTTAGTTAAATTAGCTCAAGAAACAATAGCACAAGGAACAGAACGTAAACTGAATGAATTAGAAAACTGTTTAAAACGGAGTGAATTCAGCGAGTTAAAAGACGCACGGGGAAAACTGTTAATTTTTACCGAACATCGGGATACTTTAGAATATCTGAAAAAAAATCTTAACCTTTGGGGTTATAGTACCTGTGAAATTCATGGCGGGATGAATGTTTTACAACGGAAAGTCGCACAACAAGATTTTCGGTCTAATAAACAAATTTGTCTCGCTACCGAAGCCGCCGGAGAAGGAATTAATTTACAATTTTGTCGGTTAATGATTAATTATGATATTCCCTGGAACCCCAACCGTTTAGAACAACGGATGGGACGCATTCACCGCATTGGACAGGAACATGAAGTTTATATTTTTAACTTTGTTTCTATTACAACAGTAGAAGGACGGGTTTTAAATAAATTATTAACCAAATTAGAGGAAATTAAAAATGCGATGGGCGATAGGGTTTTTGATGTCATTGGGCAACTTTTACAAGTCAATGAAATCCGCTTTGAGGATTTAGTTCGAGAAGCGACTTACTCCCAAGCTAACGAAAATAAAGCCATAGAAACCATTGACCATATTGCCACTGAACGCTTACAAGCTTTAGAACAAGCAACGGGATTAGCATTAGCAACATCCCATGTTGATTTGAGTCAAATCTGCACAACCCAAACTCAAGATTATCATTCAGAAGAACAGCGTTTAATGCCCTATTATGTGGAAGATTTTTTTCACAAAGCTTGTGAATATCTGCGGGTGAATTTAGAAGTCAGAGCGGATGGTTTATGGCGCATTCCTTATGTTAAAGAAGAATTTCGCTCTGAACAGTTAGAAGCGGTGAGACGGTTAGGAACGCCGGACAAAAATTATGCAAAATTGACGTTTTACAAACAACATTTAGAACTTGCTAGTCACCCAGATATAGAATTTCTTTCCCCTGGACATTGCCTATTTGCTGCTTTAGCCGAGCGCTTAGATGGACAACTGGAAGAAAAGGTAGGACAACAAACGGCTATTTTTACCGATGCTGATACAGATACTCCTTATCGAATTCACTTTTTCAAGGTACAAATTGAGGGCCAAACCAGTCGCGGAGAACCCCAAATTCTCAACGCCCGACTCTGTGCGTTAGCTGAAAACCTTGCTGGGGAACTGAGTTTAATGGCTGCGGATAGTTTGCATGATTTATCTCCAACTCCGGCTGGGTTTGTCCCAGAGTCCGGGGACATTTTAAACCCCCTAACTCCCCGGTTACAGCAAACACTAGAAAGTTGGTTAAAAGTGAAAATTCAACTAGGTTTAATGACTGAAGCCCGCACCAAACGCCAACGAGAGTTACAAATTCGGCAAGATTATCTCCAAACCGCTATGGATACGGCAATTCGGGAAGCTCAAAGCACTCAAATGAAGTTGGCGGCTAAAGTTGCCCAGGGGGATGAAACCTATCGGGTGGCACGGGATAGCGCCCAAAACAAAGTCCGCACCCTGCAAGAACGGTATAAAACGAAACAAACCGAACTGGGTTATCTGCAAATTGTTCGCCCCGGACGGGTGATGTATTTGGGGACGGCTCTCGTTTATCCCACACCCCAGGAAACCTTAACCCCGATGATGCGAAATGACCCAGAGGTGGAAGCCTTTGCCATGCAGTTCGTGATGGACTATGAACGACAGCAGGGATGGCAACCGGAGGATGTCAGTGGCTATCAGGATGGCAGTGGTTTTGATATTCGCAGTATTGGGCCGAGTCCTGATAATCTGCAACCGCCCCCGGTGCGACGCATTGAGGTCAAGGGACGGGCGCAACGGGGGCAAGGGGTGTCTTTAACGGCCAATGAATGGCGCAAAGCTTTACAATTGGGGGATTCTTATTGGTTATATGTGGTCTGGGGATGTCATACGTCTAACCCGGAGTTACTGAGAATTCCGAACCCCACTCAGGTTTTAGCCAGGGATGCTAAGGAAATTCAGCAGGTGACTCGTTATTTAGTGGAGGGGGAAGCTTTACAAAAAAATGCCCTGATATAGCACTCTCTTAAAGTCCCCCAATTTTGGGGGATTTAGGGGGCAAATATTGCTGCCTGAGTCCCCCAATTTTGGGGGATTTAGGGGGCAAATATTGCTGCCTTAGAAATCATTCTAAACCCTATACATTTCAAGCCATCTAGCCCCCTAGCCCCCAACATTGGGGGGAAAATAAATAATTAGGACTTTTTAGGGCGATTGCTATTATCATTGGTATGCGAGCGCCTACTTTTGACACGCTATATATAACCTGCTTGCGTAAGTCCTGTATATGTCACCTCGAAACCGAATTCCAACTCATCCTGGGGAAATTTTATCGGAGGAATTTTTAATTCCTTTAAGTTTAACTCAAGTGGCTTTAGCAGAACATTTGGGGGTTCCGGTACAACGAATTAATGAAATTGTTAAAGGAAAACGAGGGATAACACCGGAAACGGCTTGGTTATTCGCTCAAGCGTTCCAAACTTCTCCTGAGTTTTGGATGAATTTACAAATCCAATATGATTTAACTTTAAATCAACCTAAAATTAAAACACCACCCATTATTTTAGCCCCAGGTTAAAAGTTTTTCCTAGATTTCTTGATTACCCGATTTCACCCTAACTTTTTTAATTCCTAATTCCCATGAACCCAGAACGCCGTTTAATTGAAGATTTTATTCCCATTCGAGAAATATCTGTTGAAGCCGCGAGAGAAAAATCGATTAGAAAGGGTCATATTTCAACCCTGCATTTATGGTGGGCTAGACGGCCCTTAGTGGCGGCGAGGGCTGCGGTTTTTGCTTCCTTAGTGGCGGCGCCAGAAAGCCACCAGAAACGCACGGCTTTGAAACAATTTATGATTGATTTATGTAAATGGGAAACGGGAACTCCGACGTTAGAAAAAGCTAGAAAACAAATTTTAGAAGCCCAAAAAGTTAGATTAAATTTACCAGAAAATACTCCCTTAGATGAAGTCCCACCGCCCAAGGTTTTAGATATGTTTGCCGGGGGTGGAGCAATTCCTTTAGAGGCGTTACGGTTAGGCTGTGAAACTTATGCGGTTGATTTAAACCCCGTTGCCCATATTATTGAATTATGTACGTTAGTTTATCCGCAAAAATATGGGAAAAATTTGGCGGATGAGGTGGAAAAATGGGGTAACTGGGTAATTGAAAAAGTGAGGGAGGAAATCGGGGATTTATATCCAGCAATTCGGGTGGGAGAAATATTAATTCCAGAAGGTGAACAGTTAGAATTATTTACTCAATCTCAACCGAAACAATGTAGAGACGTTGCATGCAACGTCTCTACAGGACAATCTTTAACTCCGGTTGCTTATTTATGGACAAGAACGGTTAAATGTCCTAACCCTAGTTGTGGGGCGACAGTTCCTTTAGTGCGACAAACTTGGTTATGTAAAAAAAGTAAAAAGTATGTAGCTTTGCAGGTTATTCCTAATTATGATACCAAGAAAGTAGAGTTTAAAGTTTTTGAATCTACTACAGAAAAAGGGTTAGGGTTTGACCCGTCTTCTGGAAGTACAAGAGGTAATTCTATTTGTCGTCATTGTGGAACAACGGTTCCCAGTAAACCCTATATTCAAGAACAGGGGAAAGCAGGGAAAATCGGTCAGCAATTAATGGCTATTGTTTGTACAACACAGGGAGAACAAGGCAAAACTTATTTAAGCGGTACAACATATCAACATTATATTCCTGATGATTTTGCTATTGCAAAACGGTTAGAAAAAATTGTTGAAGAAACAGGAATCAGCACGCCAGATGAACCTGTAAAAGTATGGTCTGGTGTTTTTAATGCCCCTCTTTATGGTTTAGATAAATTTGAAAAGTTATTTACTTCGCGTCAATTATTATCGTTAATGACGTTTGTTAAATGGGTAAAATTAGCACACCAGGAAATGTTACAGCAGGGATATGAGGAGGAATTAGCAAAGGCAATTGTTACTTATTTATGCTTAGGAATAGGTAAAGTTTTGGATAGACTTTCCGCTCTTGGAGTGTGGTATACAGGAGGAGAAAAGCTTCAAAGTCCAGTAGCTAGTGGTCGTTTACCGATGTGTTGGGATTTTCCAGAAGCTAATCCTTTAGAAAAAGGTTCGGGTGGTTGGGAAAAAGGACAAGAGTATTTAATTTCAACCCTGCGAAAATTGGGAGAAATTAGTAATCTAGCAAGTGCTAAAAGGCAGCCTTGCCAAAAATTAGATTTACCCGATTTTAGCTTAGATGCGATTATTACAGACCCACCTTATTTCGATGCAATTCCGTATGCTGACCTTTCTGATTACTTCTATGTATGGTTTAAACGTTCAATAGGCTATTTGTATCCTGAACATTTTTCAGGACAATTAACGCCTAAAAAAAATGAAGCTACTATGGAACCTTCTCGGCATGGCGGAGATAAAAAGAAAGCTGCTAAAGCTTATGAAGACATAATGCACCAAGCCTTTTGTGAAGCCAACCGAGTCCTAAAAGATGGGGGAATGATGGTTGTCGTTTATGCTCATAAAACAACCGCCGGATGGTCAACTTTAATTGATTCTTTAAGACGGGCAAAATTTACAATTACAGAAGCATGGCCGTTAGATACTGAACAGCAAGGCGGGTTAAGAAGTCTTCGGGCTTCTCTGGCTTCTAGTATTTTTTTAGTGGCTAGAAAACGCACCAATACAGAAATTGGTGATTATGCAATGGACGTACAACCGCAACTCAAAAGCATAATTCAAGACCGAGTAAAAAGCTTAATGTCAGAAGGAGTAGCCGGGGCAGATTTAATTATTGCTTGTGTCGGTGCGGGGTTACGCGCTTATACTCAATATGATAAAGTTGAACTACCAAACGGGGATGAATTAGATGCCAATTCCTTCTTAGATGAAGTCCAGAAAGAAGTCTTAGAAACCGTGTTAACAGAAGTCTTACTTTGCGATAAAAAAGGCGTGAGTTTTGTTGATAAACCCACCCAATATTATATTTTAGCGCGTTATGAATATGGGGAAGCCGTTGTTGAATTTGATGAAGCCAATACTTTAGCCAGAGGCGTTGGCGTTGAACTCGATAGTTTAGGAGGTTTAACCGAGGGTAAATTATCCTTAGTTAAGAAAACTAAAAATCAAGTACAATTACAGGATTATAGTCAACGGGGCGAATTTGAAGATTTAGGAATTCAGAAAACTGAAAAACAACAAAAATTTAACGAAACCCCCCAGACTATCGGTTCACCTCCAACGTTAATAGATATTCTGCATCGGTTACTCTGGTTAGCGGAACATCAACCCCAAAACGTTAATAATTTCTTAGCCCAAAGTATGCCCGATGCAACTCAATTAAAATTAGTCGCCCAAGCGTTAGGAGGACGAGCGTTAACCCCAGAAGCGGGAACCACAGAAACCCTTTCTAACCGTACCAAAGAACAGCAAGCTATTGATACTTTATTAGCCTCTTGGAAACGGTTAGTTGAGGATAATTTATTTACCCAACGAAGGTCTTGAATTAGTTATCAGTAGAGACGTGCCATGGCGCGTCTGTTATTAGTTAACTCAAGTCAATGATCCCCCCTAACCCCCCTTAAAAAGGGGGGGACAGGAGATCCAAATCTGCATTAACAAGGGGGGACAGGAGATCTAAGTCTGCATTAACAAAGAGAAAAAAAAGGAGATCAAAGTCCCCCTTTTTAAGGGGGATTTAGGGGGATCTAATCTAGGCTACAATCAGAGGTTTTCGGCTTAAGCTGACACCAATTAGTCTTCCCGCCCATGATCAGTTATCAGTAATTAATTGCTTCCAAATTGTTGTTTATTTCCCTAAAAAATTATGACCGCTTATCAATTAAAACCCTGGACACAAGTTGTTACTCCCCATCCTGATATTCTCGATGGTAAATTAGATAATGCCACTTATGCCGCTAACTTAGGCAGTGTAATTCGTCAAGAACCAAAATGCCCTCGGTTGTATCGAGATGCCCGTGATTTCTTTAACTCCACCTATCTAACCGGAGAACTCCGAGGTATTTTAGCTGATGTTCTCAAAGGGTTACAGGGAGATGCCGGAAACCGAGTGATACAACTGCGAACCCCCTTTGGCGGAGGGAAAACCCACACATTGTTAAGTCTCTACCATCTCACTAAAAACCGCGAACAATTGCGAGGAATTTCTCAGTTAGATGCCTTGCCTGACCCTGGGGAGGTGACGGTGGCTGCGTTTACGGGGTTAGATATTAGTGTTTCAACCGGAGAGCAAATCGAAAACGGCCCCCACATTCTCACCCCTTGGGGATATTTAGCTTGGCAAATTGGGGGAATTGAAGCCTATCAATTAATAGAAGCAGACGATAAAAACCGCACCGCACCAGGTAATAACGATTTAAGAAAAATAATCGGAGATAAACCCACTCTTATCCTCATGGATGAATTTTTAGTTTATATTGAAAACGCCATGGGAATCACCCTTGGAGACTCTACCTTTGGGCGACAAATTCTAACTTTTATACAGAAACTTACAGAAGTCGTGCGAGAATTGCCTAAAACAGTTTTAGTTTATTCTCTACAAGCTAGTGTGCAAGAAGCGATAGGAAATGAAGGGTTATTAAGTGTTTTAGATAAACTCGTTAGTCGTATTGATGCGAAAAAAGAACCCGTCTCTGGGGATGAAGTGATGGAGGTGGTGCGAAAACGGTTATTTACTGATATTGGGAATACAGAAATTATTGCCGAAGTCGCCCGTCAGCAAGCGGCATTATTTCGGAAATTTCGGGAAAGTTACACCACCACAAACCGAGAAAAACAGGAAGTTGAACAGCAAGCCAAACTATTAGAAGAACGAATTAAGTTAAGTTATCCGTTTCACCCGGATTTGTTGGATTTAATGTATCATCGTTGGGGCAGTTTACCCAGTTATCAACGCACGAGGGGAGCGTTACAATTTTTGGCTTCGATGGTTTATGCGTTGCGAGAAAAAAATGACCTGTCTTGGTTAATTTCACCGGGAAATGTTCTGTTTGACCATGAAGCGGTGAGGAGTGCTTTTTTTAGTCAAGTCGGTGAACGCGATAATTATAGTGCAGTCATGGCGGCTGATTTAATTGGCAGAAAAGCTAAGGTGAATTTTGTAGACCAACGAATTGCTCAAGATGTTCCAACTAAGTCTAATTTGAAGGTTGGGAGTCGTTTGGCTTCTGCGATTTTAATGTATTCGTTTGGGGCGAGAGGTGGGGAAGAAAGGGGGGTTTTTGAACAGGAAATTGTGGGCGCTTGTTTAGCTCCGGGTTTAGATAGAAATACAATTGTTACAGTGTTAAATGATTTACGAGAAGAATTGCTTTATCTGCATTATGTTGGACAGCGTTATCGGTTTGAAACCAAAGCGAATTTGAATAAATTAGTCACGGATGAGGAAAATAAAATTGCGGGTGATGATGTTTTAGAACGCATTCAGGGGGATTTGAAAAATAGTTTAAAAACTGCTCAGGGTAAGGTGGTTTTATGGCCGAAGGATTCGAGTGCAATTCCTGACCATATTAATCAGTTTTGTACAGTTTATTTAGATGCAAGTTGGGCGGAAAAAAGCACAGAGGCTTTACAAGAAGATGGTATGAGATGGTTAGAAAATCGGGGTAATGATAAACGGGATTATAAAAATGCCATTGCTTTTGTTATTCCTAATGCTATCCAATTTGATAAAGCCAGAAAAGCGGCTCGAACGTTATTGGCGGTGAATTCTTTAGTCAAGGATAAAGATAAACATAAGTTTTCTATTGAGGATTTGGATGAGTTAAAAGCAAAAGCCAAGGATGCTACATCAAGTTTAGATGCGGGTTTACGTCGTCTCTATGAACAAATTTTATTGCCTTTACGTCCCCAGGAACAAGCCCAAATTCGCTTAGAGATGGTGGATTTACAATCTCAAATTAATACCAGTCAAAATTTACAAGATAGGGTGTTAGATGCGTTAAAAAGTTATGTGTTTAATTCAATTACGGTTGCTAAAATTATTAGTTATTCTCAGATTAATGAATCTGAAATCGGGGTAATTCAGGGAGATGAGTTAATTAGTTATTTTTTCCGGTTTCCGGGTTATCCTAAGTTATTAAGTGATGAACCGATTAAGAAAGCTATCTTAGGAGCGATCGCAGATGGTAATATGGGTTATGTTCCTAAACTGAAGATTGTGGGGGATAGTGTCGCAATTGATAAGCCAGAATTAATTAGTTTTAATCGCCATATTCCAGCAGATGAATTAGATTTATCGGGTTATTTATTAGCACCCCGTATTGTTGAACAGTTTCAACAACCTTGTCCTGAGCCTGAGAATGATGAAACTCAATCGGATTCTACTAACTATTCTGATTCGTTAACGGGAAATACAGGTTCAAAGGTTGCAGAACAAAAACCTACAGTTGAATACAAGTCAGCTAATAGCAGTTTAACTCGTACAGTAATAGCTGATATTGTGGATGGTAAACAAGCTGCTAAACGCTATACTCTGAGTTCAATTCTGAATAAAGCCCAAGTTTTTGAATTTTTTGAAATGTTGCAAAGGTTATCTGATAAAGCGGATGATATGAGTATTAAGATTGAAATTAAAGCGTCTACTAAGGGAGAGTTTGACCAAAATTGGATTCGGAATGCAATTGAAGAACCTTTAGATGAGATGGATATTCAGGCAAATACTAAACTGGAGTAAAAAACAACGTTATTTAATCAAAATACGCCAGATCAAGAATGCCGAATTTATACATAATTTGTGGTGCAAATGGGTCAGGAAAAACCACCGCAGCTTTACAAATTCTCCCCAACTTCCTAGAAGTGTTTGAATATGTAAATGCCGATGAAATTGCTGCGGGGCTTTCACCCTTTAATCCTGAATCCGTAGCGATTCAAGCCGGACGATTAATGTTAGAAAGACTCGAAACTTTAGTTAATGCTGAAGCTGATTTTGCGTTTGAAACTACTTTAGCAACTCGCAGTTATGCCCGTTTTTTGAGAAACTGTAAAAATAAAGGGTATGAGATAAACTTAATTTATTTTTGGTTACAAAGCCCGGAATTAGCGATCGCCAGGGTACGCAGACGGGTAGAAAGCGGTGGTCATAATATCCCAGAAGATGTTATTCGCCGTCGTTATGAGCGGGGACGGAAAAACCTAACAAATTTGTATTTATCCCTCTGTAATCGCTGGATAGTTTATGATAACTCTAATCTCTATTTGCAGATTATAGCTGAATGCCCTTTTAGCCAAGACCCGATTATTTATCAACCTCAATTGTGGACACAAATTACAACTTCTAACGATGAATAAACCGATTCCTGATAAATTATCAAGCCTAATTGACACAGGTGTAAAACTGGCTATTGCTAAAGCCGTAGATAGACATCGGAAATTAGGAGAATCAATTAGTATTTGGCAGGATGGAAAAGTTGTCACCTTAAGCGCAGATGAAATTCCTCAGTCTCCATCCCATCATCAAAGTTAGTTGTTATTTTAAATCTAATTGATGTTATGGCAAAATCAACGATTCGTTATTGGAATCCGTTAAACCTAAAACATCAGGGACAATGGAAACCGATTCCAGGGTTTCAGGACTTACGCAAGGACGCTATATATAGGGAATTAAGGATCAGGCGATCGCCTGATTCAGACAGAAGCGCGAAAGGTTTAGTATTGTCAAACACCTTAATTAGTAGCGCTATATGCCGGATTAATCACAGCGATCGCAACGGCCCTTAACGGTGATTTCATAAGCATTGATCCGAAACCCTGACGGTAAGGGGTTAAGCTGTAAATTTTTGAACACATCCCACTCTAAATCCCGAATTTGACCGCAACCTTCACAGACAAAATGGTGATGGGGTTCTACCTTGGCATCATAACGAGTTACTCCTTCATCCAAAAGCACCTCCCGCACTAATCCCACTTCCCGCAAAACGCTCAAAGCACTATAAACACTGGCTTTAGAGGCAATAGGTAATTCTCGATTAATCTCGGTGAGAATCTCATCCACTGTGGGATGGTCGCAACGGGACAAGAGATTAGCATAAACCGCAAACCGTTGCGGGGTAATGCGTAGCCCCTTCTGTTTCATCTGTTGACTGATCTCAGCCGTTCTATTCTGACCTTCCATAACTCCGTGTGACGTTGTATTGAATCTTCTTGTAAATATCATAACGTTTATCTTTAGTTACTCAACTTTACATAAATTTAATTCTTGCCCTTGACAAAATCAAAACTAAGAATTATTCTTAGATATGACAAGCTCAAGACGAGGAGACACTAATGGACTTATCGAACGCACAAACCGCCAAAAACCTTGAAGCTGCTTTTGGTGGGGAATCAATGGCGAACCGCAAATATCTGTTTTTCGCAGAAGTCACCAAAAAACTAGGGATGGGGGATTTGTCCAAACTGTTTCGAGAAACCGCAAACCAAGAAACAGAACACGCTTTTGCCCATTTCCGCCTGCTGCATCCTGAATTAGTCGTCACTGACCCCGAAGCCTTATCCGATGAAGAAAAGAAAAAAATCGCGGCCCGGTGTTTGGAGTTAGCGATTGAAGGGGAAACCTACGAATACACCACAATGTACCCCGAATTTACCGCCCAAGCCGTTATTGATCGAGATGAAAATGCGGTAGCAGAATTCAAAGAACAAGAAGCCGAATCTCGTGAACACGCCGGAATTTTCCGCAAAGCAGTCTCTAACTTTGGTTTTTTAACTCCCATTGAACATCATCACGCTAACCAATATACCGAAGCCCTGAACGCTTTAGATGGAGTCGCAGCAACACCAAAATCAGCGAGTTCCGATCCTCAAACTCAAAAATGGATTTGTCGTCAATGTTCGATGATTTATGATCCTGTTATGGGTGATCCTGATTCTGGAGTCGCCCCCGGAACACCTTTTGAAGCTATTCCTGATGATTGGTCTTGTCCGATTTGTGGCGCGACTAAAAAGACTTTTATGGTTTACGAAGAAGCGATCGCAGCTTAATCCCAGAAACCGGGTTTCTGAAACTATCTGGATTTGATGCAATTAATTGAATTAGAAACCCGGTTTCTTGAGTTTTTGCGATCGCAGCCTAATCTTAGAAACCGGGTTTCTGAAAATATCTGAACTTTTTTATTAAGGATTTTCTAACAATAAAGCTCTAAAACCAGCTTGTATAAAATGAAAGTCAGCCGTTACCGCATTGATTAAACCTTGATCTGCCATAACAATAAATGAAATACAGTCTGTTAAACCCCAAGTTTTATCAGGGCGTGCTTCATAAACTTGAAGTGCACGAATTAGTAACTTTGTATCTACAGTAACAACATAAATATTGTCTGTCTCATAACATTGTTGAATAAATCTAACAGCATGATACTGATCACGAGGATTTAATAAAGCTTGAATAAAAACCGTATCTAGTAGTAAACGGGAATTGCTCATTGAGAATTATCTGGGTAACGTTTTGCTGTTCCATATAGATAATGATCATGATTGATTGACCAATCTTGAGAAGCCTCAACAGTTCCCATTATTGATTCTAAGACATCCCAAGCATTTTGTTGATTTTGAACAAAAGTTACCTTTTGCTCAGTTTCTTCTTCTTCGTGTTCTGTATTCCCTTCAGTATGCAGATAAGTTTGTAACCATTCTGCCAGTTGACGGACTTCAATAGCGGATAATTTTTGAATAGCCGCTTCAACTTCTGTTAGTGAATTCATCCTATTTTAGCGGTTAAGTAACAATTTGATTTTAACATTATTTTTAAATCCCTCGTTCCCTCGTTTCTAGGCTCTACTCTTAGAAACCGGGTTTCTCACAATATCTGGATTTGATGCAATTATTGAATTAGAAACCCGGTTTCTTGAGTTTTTGCGATCGCCCTACAGAAACCCGGTTTCTTGAGGATCTAGGAAATTTGAATATTTCTAACAGGAACGTGATGCTCTGCTAAATAACTCTTAATTTCTCCCACGCTTAATTGACCATAATGCAATAACGACGCTAACAGCGCGGCTTCGGCTTTCCCCTGGGTTAACGCTTCATAAATATGCTCACAAGTACCAGCGCCCCCGGATGCAATTACCGGAATTTCCACAGATTCAGCAATTTTTCGCGTTAATTCCAAGTCATATCCCGCCTGGGTGCCATCGGCGTCCATACTCGTAACTAGGAGTTCCCCGGCGCCCCGTTGGGTGACTTCTTCAGCCCATTTGAGAGCATCAATTCCCGTATTTTCCCGACCTCCACGCACATAAACATCCCAACCGGGATTATCAAGATCAGTCCGACGCCGAGCATCAATTGCTACCACAATACACTGTACTCCAAAGCGATCGCTGGCCCGATTAATCAAGTTAGGATCACGAACTGCCGCCGAATTAATACTGACTTTATCGGCTCCGGCTCTTAACAAATTTTTAATCATTTCTAAGTTTTGAATTCCACCCCCGACGGTTAAGGGAATAAACACCTGTTCGGCGGTGCGATAGACCACATCAAAAATAATATCTCGGTCTTCATGGGTAGCGGTAATATCCAGAAAGACTAATTCATCGGCTCCTGCATCGTTATAAGCCGCCGCCAACTCCACCGGATCTCCAGCATCTTTCAAATCAACAAAATTAACTCCCTTCACCACTCGACCCGCTTTAACATCTAAACAAGGCAAAATTCGTTTCGCAAGCATAATCACGCTTTGTGCATTGGGACAGCAAAATTTAGGGCAAAAATCCCTGGTTTCAGTTTATAGCAATTGTAGCCCGTCAACTCGGCTTAAGTTTATGAGGGAATCAGCAACCGGAACCGGATCAATATTGTGTTGCTGGAAGTAAGAAGCAGTTAGAAGTCATAAAAAATGAGGGGAATAAAAAATGGGCTTTCAGTTCATCCGTTATGGGGTTTTTAAAATCAGTTTTTCAGTCATAGTTAGCCTAATATTTAATTTAATTTTTAACGCTAAAATTATGGCGTTGACGGCTCAGGAAATTAACCGCATCAGTCAACCGATTACGGTATTAATTGAGGGTTTAAATCCAGGTTCAGGGGTAATTATTGCCAAAAATGAGAATATTTATTATGTATTAACGGCGAATCATGTTGTTAAAACTCCCGATGAATATTCGGTAATTACTGTTGATGGTGAACAATATCCAATTGATTACAATCAAGTAATTAAATTCCCTGGAATTGATTTAGCAATTTTGTCCTTTAGGAGTGAAAAAAACTATTCTATTGCCCAGTTAGGAGATTATAATTATGATAGAACATCTCAATATATTTTTATTTCAGGATGGCCTGATTCTAAATTACCTATTGCTGACCGCAGACGAGTCTTTACAGCCGGATTATTAATCAATGAAGCGGAAAAAGCCCCGTTAATTAAAGAACCATTTACCAGAGGATATGATCTATTTTATACGAATCGAACCCAAGTGGGAATGAGTGGATCTCCGATTTTAGATACGGAGGGAAGGGTAATTGGAATTCATGGGAAATCAGAAGGACAAATCTTTGAAAATCCAGAGTTAGGATCGGTTTCCCGTGTTACATTAGGATACAGTGCCGGAATTCCGATTCAGAAGTTTTTACAATCAGGAATTGTATTAAATTTAAACGTAACTCGTCAATCTCCTTCCCCCCTAAAAGCAACGGAATTAGACTCAATTCATCAGGTTTTAACTATTCCTCAATTGGGGGGAGAATCAACGGCTTTAGATTGGTCAAATCGGGGGAATCAATTCTATCGTTTAGAACAATGGCAAGAGGCGTTAAAAGCCTTTGATCAAGCGATTACAATTCAATCTAATTTTTATCCGGCTTGGTACGGACGGGGGAATACTTTAGCACAATTAAAACAGTATTCAGAAGCGATTCAATCCTATTCTAAAACAACACAAATTCAGCCAAATTTTTATTTGGCTTGGCGAGAGAAAGGTAAGGTTTTGATTAAATTACAAGAATATGAAGATGCGTTATTAGCTTGGAATATAGCCATTAAAATTAAACCCGATGATTATCAAATTTGGTATCTGCGGGGAAATCTATTAATGAATCATTTAAAACAGGATCAAGAGGCGATTCAATCCTATAATCAAGTTATTAATTTAAAGCCGGATTTTGTTAATGCTTGGACAAATCGAGGCATGGCTTATTATCGATTACAAAATTATGAGGAAGCAATTTTATCATTTGAGCAGTCTTTAAAGTTAGATAATAAACAGGAAAAAATTTGGCAGTTACGGGGAGAAATATTACTAAAATTACAACTTTATTCTCAAGCGTTAACTTCGGCTGAAAATGCTTTAGCTTTAAACTCCCAAAATCCGCAACTTTGGATGTTAAAAGCTGAAATTTTAGCTAAAATGAAGGAATACCAACAAGCTCGAACTTCTGCATTAAGGGCGTTAAGATTTCAACCGCGCGATCGAGAAATTATTAATTTTATTCGTTCTTTAAGTTCACCCCATTAATGTTAACTTAACCCACGTTAGCCCTGAACTAAAGTTCGGGCTAAGAGCTAAAGTCATCTAAAGATGACTAAGAT
>NZ_LR734827.1 GCF_900010725.2 Planktothrix serta PCC 8927
TTCCGTCACCTCCCGCAATTGAAAAGCTTCTCGAAACATGGTTTCTGTGGGGGGATGGACATATCCAGAAACCACCGTTGCTTGTCCTAAATAGGGTTTCCACATCAATTCCATCGTTGCTAAAGGGGGCCGTTTGCCAATTTCTCGGCGATAGGTGACTAATCTTTCTGCTTCAGGGAAATGTTGAGGAAGATAAACAAACCCTAAACCTGTTGCTTCAAATACCTGTTGAGTTTGTGATAAGGATAATTTAGACCAGTCCACCCCCAACCCTTGCCAAATTTCAATCAAGGGAATTCCTTCTTTAGTTGGCATTCGCTGGCCCCCATGTAAAATCACTGGAACCCCTGCGCTGACTAAAATTAAAGCCGTTAAGGGAGCAAAGGGCGCCGTGCGAGAGCGACCATCATAGGGACAACCTAACACCATTGGCGCAGAACCAACCGACTGAAGTTGAGGGCCAATTTGCTCATAAGCATCCAACATCCCGGCTAATTCTTCCCCGGTGGGACGTCGGATGCGATGAGCAATCAAAAAAGCACCAATTTGAGCCGGAGTAGCCTCTTGTAATAACATTAATCTCAAGGCTTCGGCTGCTTGAGAACGACTCAACGCCTCACTGGTATGGGTTCCACTACCTACTAAACGAAGTAACTCTCGAAATTGATCACTCATGCCGATGTGGTGTTGACTGTTGGCTGTTGACTGTTGGCTGTTGGCTGTTGGCTGTTAACCGACAACCTATTTTTAAACTTCAGCTTAATCGTATTAATGGTAGCGTCTTTATTTCAACAGAGGCGTTTGGGGATTTAAAGAATCAATTGATCTATCAATATAATCATGAACGAGTTGCCAAAAATAAGCAATGGGAGGAATTTGCATTCGATCCGGTGTTGTGACAATTACCACTTCACGAGTCCAAGTTGTGTCCCCATTCGTAGGAATTAACGCCGAGGAAGCAGAACTCGCCAGAGAAGTTTTAGGATGTCCAAACGGTATGGGTGCTAACCCTCGGACGGCTAAAGTCGGATCAGTTCGGGCTTCTATTAAGGCAGAATAGGGTAATAAAGCGATCAGTTCCCCTTGACGAATTACCCCTCGAAAGCCATCCAATGTATTTAACTCTAAAACTGCATTTAATTTTGCTCCAGCTTGGGTAAACTTTTCTTGAACAAAACGCTGCATTCCATAACCATCTTTAAAAACCACTTGCGGATAACGAATTAACTCATGCCAAGGAACTTGAGAATATTGCGTTAACGGGTGGCTACTAGCCATTAATAATTCAATCGGTTCTTGATAAAGAATATCGACTAAAAGTTCTGCACTAGCGGTAAAAGAACGATTATTCATAATAATGGCAATATCAACTAATCCATCCTTAAGAACTTTTAAAGCGCGATCGCTTCCTAATGATGTTACTCGTAATTGAACCTCTGGATGAGCATAACAAAACTTCTGCAAAACTGGGGGTAAATAAGAGGAACAAACCGAATGAATTGCCGCCACACAAAGTTCCGGTTGTTTCCCCGCTAACAAAGATGCCAATTCCTCTTTCGCACTGTCCCAGGTTTGACAAATTTTGCGAGCATAGGGCCAAAAACGTTCACCCCCAATGGTTAATTTAGCTTGAGTTGTGCGGTGAAATAAGGGTAAACCCAGTTCTTCCTCTAGTCCCTGCACCTGTCGGCTAATTGTTGATTGAGTAACGCCGCATTTGCGTGCTGCTTGTTGAAAGCTCCCAGTCTCAGCAACAGACAGAAAAGATTGCAGTTGCTCTAAACGCATAAAGACAGTAAACAGTAATCAGTAATCAGTAAACAGTAAACAGTAAACAGTAATCAGTAAACAAGAAACAGTAATCAGTAAACATTTTACGGAATTTACCATTCTGATAAAGCTTTTAAAATCCCTTGTTTGATATCAGGATTAATATTTTCTTGATTTAATAATTTTTGTAAATATTGATAAGTTTCTTCAGAGCCAATTTGTTTCAAGGCTGAAATACAATGTAATCGAACTGAATCCTGGGGATCAGCTAAAAGTTGAATTAAGGGATCAAGGGCAGATATTAATCTTAATTTTCCTAATCCTAACGCGATTAATTGTTTGATTTTTGGATCGGAAATAGCCGGATGATTGCGATTAATTAAATTAATTAAAATTTGAGTAGCTTGTTCGCGCAATTCTATAGTTTCAATTCGTCCTATCCCCTGAATAATTTCTTGAATTAGGGTCATTTCTACAGCCGTGATCGGAGGTGTATTCGGATTAAATTCAGGATGAAAGCTCAACAGAATTTCATCTAAATGATTTAAACTTTTAGGCGTTTCAATCCATCCCAATGAACGAATCCCATCTATTTTTAAAGATAGGGGAACACTGGGAGATTGTACTTGTTCAAATAAGGCTGTTACTGCTTCATCTGTTTTTAAACGCGCTAAAGCGAGTTGAGTTTGTTGACAAACTTCTGGTCGAATATCCCATAATAACGGTTTAAGTTTTTCAACTAAATTAATAGTTTCTAATAAATCTAATCTTACTCCTAATCCGATCACTGCTTCTTTTCTAACATTAGCAACGGGATCATTTAAAGCCTCTAATAAAACGGGAATCACTTTGGGATCATGAAAACTTCCTAATGCTTCAATTGCGATCGCTCGAATCTCTGGATTAGAATCATTGACAATAGTTAATAAGGGGTTAATCGTTTCAGAATGACGAATTTGAGATAAGGCAACCGTTGCTAATCGTTTAGAATCTTCTTGGGCTAATAATTCCGTCAGGGGTGCGATCGCTGAATTTCCTAAACCTGCTAAGGTAATTGCTGTTATTTCCTGAAGGGATAGTTCATCTTCCGTTGCTTCTATTTTAGCAGTTTTGAGCAAATTAACCAAGGGTTCAATCACCAATTCTGATTTAAACTGTCCCAAAATTCGAGCCACAAACCAACGCATTTCTACATCAGCCGTTTGATCTTGTAAAATATTAAGCAGAGGCTCGATGGCAAGGGTTCCTAAATCGGGTAAAATTTTACTAATTTCCCATCGCTGTTGAAAATCTCCCTGTTCTAACTGAGTTAAAACCAAATTAAGTACAGCTTCGGGTTCTTGTTGGGATAAATCAATCACTGTTAATGGTTAATGGTTGACTGTTGACTGTTGACTGTTGACTGTTGACTGTTGACTGGTACGGGCGGGTTCAGTCAGATCTTTGTTGAATTAATCACAATCTTGATGAACCCGCCCCTACAACCGAAAACTATTTTAATTGTAGAACATTTATGCAATACTTTAACTATTCTTCCCTGATTAATGCACCTGTAGAAGTGGTTTGGGAATTTCATACCCGACCGGATATATTACAATTGTTAACTCCTCCTTGGCAACCCGTAGAAATTGTGCGTCGAGAAGGGGGTTTAGATGTGGGAGCAATTTCGGAATTTAGAATATTATTAGGGTTTATTCCGGTGCGATGGGTAGCAATTCATACTGAATGTAAACCCTTAGAATTATTTACTGATGAACAACAAGAAGGAATTGTAGAAAGTTGGGTACATCGACATCAATTTGTTTCTGAAAATGGCAAAACTCGCCTCACCGATGCGATCGCTTATTCTCTACCCGGAGGAGAATTAGCAGAAAAAATCTTAGGTTGGTGGGTTAATAGTCGTTTAGAAGATATGTTTCGTTATCGTCATCAAGTTACAAAAAAAGAATGTGAAAAGTGTTAACTGTTGACGGTTGACTGTTGACGGTTGACTGTTGACGGTTGACCGTTGACAATTCGTAATTCGTAATTCGTAATTCGTAATTCCCTATTCCCTATTCCCTATTCCCTGTTCCCTATATTAGCTCGAATGAGTTGATAGGAACCTGCTTGATCAATAATTTTATATTGATTGGGTTTTAATCCAATATTAGTTAATTCACGGGGATGTCCCAGAATTAAAAGGGTTTTAGGGGAAGAATTTTTAACCTTTGGGCTGTTAATATAGTTAATTACATCTCCAGGTTCAGGATAGTATTGAACTGGATGTTGAGTATAAAAAACTAAACTGGGTTTTTTAAAGCCAACCATCATTAATTCTTCCCCTATTTGTCGCTGTTGTACAACAGTTTGGGCGAGATTTCTTAAAGGTTCTTGACGATGGTGATCGAGTAAATTATAGGTAGGAGTTGCAGCCCAGATAAAAAAGATAATAAATCCAAAAAGATTAAGTAGAAAAATTCCTGAAATTCGCTTTTTCCACCAACTTAAGATAATTCCGATTCCAGTAATTAACCAAATTAAAGCGGATCGATTTAGGAGTCCAGAAGCTTGTAAATCTGCCCTAAAATCGGGCATCTCTGCATCATATCCTATGAAATTTTTACTAAAATAACTAGCTACTGAAGCACTAAAAACTAATAGAATATTGAAAATAATAGAAACAGAAAATGCTTTAGGAATATCACCCGCCAGACCCATATTAGAATTAACGGGATGATTGTTTTTTATTATATTGTGCCAAAATAGAGAAATTAATAAGGCTGAAGCCGGGATCAGAGGTAAAACATAACTGGGAAGTTTCGTAACAGCTACAGTAAAAAAGATAAAAATTACAGCGAACCAAAAAACAGCAAATAATGGTAATTGTTGAATTCGAGATTGGCGTTGCCAACATCGGCGTTTCCAAAATTTTGTTGAAGCGATCGCTATTGGTAAATACACAGAAAAAGGCGCAAACCCCACTAAAACCACAATAAAATAGAAATACCAAGGAGCCGCATGGTGATTAACAACGCTAGTAAATCGTTCAAAATTGTGATAACCAAAAAACGAGTTAATATAGTTTTGACCATTAATTAAAGTAACTACAATATACCAAGGAAGAGTAATTCCTAAAAAAATTAATCCCCCTCGGAAGGGACGCATTTCTTGTAAAATCTTCCGCCCTTTTCCCAGATAAATTAAAAATGAACTAATAATTAAAAGGGGTAAAACAATCCCGACTGGCCCTTTTGTTAACACGGCTAAAGCCAATAAAATATAAAAAGCTAAATACCAAATATCAGAGGGATTCAGACGTTGATTAAACTGCTTAAACATTAAATCAGAATGTTCTTTAAATCCTGACTCCGATATTGGATCTAAACGGGTTGAATATCCCAGAAAAAAAGCGAATAAAGCTGAACCCATACAACTCGTTAATAACATATCGGAAACCCCAATTCTTGCCCAAGCCAGAATTTCAGGATTAAACGCTATTAATGCCGCCCCTATCCAAGGTAAAGGATGGAAAATCACCCTTCGGAAACAGGGTTGATCAGATAGAGAAATATAGCCTACTTTTGTCTCGTCTTTAATCGCAGAAAATTGGGTTTTTTGGACATAATAACTTAAGGTATAAAATCCCAAACCCATTAGAATAAAAGCCGAAAATGCTGAAGGAAGACGGACTCCCCATTCATTAACTCCGACAATTCGGTAAAAAATTGTCATTAACCAATAAATTAAGGGCGGTTTATCGAAGCGAGTTTCTTGATTAAAATAGGGGGTAATCCAATCCCCCGTTACTAACATTTGACGGGAGGCTTCTGCAAATAAAGGCTCTGTTTCATCCAATAAACCCCAATTTCCTAAATTCTGAAAAAAAGCCAGCCAACTGATTAAACCTAACCCCAAAATCGCCAGGATTCCAGGGAACCAACGGCTTTGAATTTGATGTAAAAAAAACGTTTTAATTTCTCGATCTGAACTTAGTTTCATTGTTGACGGTTGACGGTTGACGGTTGACGGTTGACGGTTGACCAACAACTGCCAACAGTGAACCGCCAACCCAGATATCGATTAGTTATTATCACTTATTAAGGGAACAGGAAACCGAAATAATATTACTATTGCCTATTGCAAGATTTCCTATTTTTGGGATGAAAATTGATCCGGTGTCCGAGAGGGTTGTATGACCAACTGCCATTCCTTACCATCAGGGTTCCAAGCCGGAAGGGAGGTTTCCCCGACAATATAAGGCCCCCAGTAATAGCGAGAACCATCCGGCGCGAAAACAATCAAAATATCGCCGGATTTGAGGATTAAATCTTCTTCAGGGAGGGACAAAATCAACCCTTCTTTACTCCCTTCTTCGGGAGCAAAATCCCAATGGACGGGTTCTGCGATCGCTGGAGATGAACGACTGAGTAAGGCTACACGCACCGGATGTTCCGTGAGGTTACTGACTCGGAATGACCCTCGTGGATGGCTTGTGGGAATCGAAGGAGGAGATAGTTTTGGGGGATTACTCCCCGATTGAGGAGGAGGAACTGGGGTTCTTTCTGACAGAGGTGGCGCTGGGATAGAGGTTTTAGGGAAGGTTGTTGATAAGGGAGTTGAGGCAGATAAGGCCACCTGTTCAGAAGATTTTCGTTCCGTTGACTGGACACAATAGCGAAATAAGAATTGCCTTAAACTAATTAAAGTTAATAAAATAGTTCCAGTAATCAGAAAGGCTGGATACAGTTTAGCTTTCATAATCTTTCGTTTTAAACCCGATCATTAATTCCACTACACTCCACACCGTCTTTTATGCAGAATACCCGTCTCAATCGACTTGTAAATGTTATCAATGCACTACTCGGCCAATGGTTGTTAAATCCTTGGCGACGGATTTCGCTGCTGATCATTAGTTTGTTATTTGGTTTTGCCCTAGCACTGGGTATTTCGGCGATAGCGGGACAAAAAGCAAATATAGATGTAACTGTGGCTTTAATGGTGTCTATCCTAGTAGAAGGTGTCAACTGGTTAGCCTACAGTAGTCCCAACCGTTTGCGACAATCCTTTTGGGTCGAAAACCTGAATGCACTTAAAATGGGTTTGAGTTATGGGTTATTTTTGTTAGCATTCATGTTGGGTTCGTGAAATCCACATTTTTATGTTTCTGTAATTGTCTATGATCGAAATTTTGCAAGCTTGGGCTCATGGACAACCTCCCCATGTCACAGATTTAGAGCTTTTAGAACAGTGGGAACTGTCTGATTCTAAACAAGCGATATTGTGGGGAATCACACCGGAAAATGTTAGGCTAAAATTACAAGGGCGATCGCACCTTTTCTGTAAACTTTTTCAAGAGAATTTTGATTTCCCTCTCTTATCCCAACAATTAGAAACCCTTTGGAAGTTTTGGCTTCCGTTTGCGACCCAACTGGCTGAGTCTCGTCAACAGCTAGGTCGTCCTCTGGTTCAGGGAATATTAGGAGGACAAGGAACAGGGAAAACAACCCTAGCGAAAGTCTTAACTCGGATTTTGTCTCTTTTTCACTATGACACAATCAGCTTGTCCTTAGACGATTTGTATAAAACTTATTTAGAACGTCAACAGTTACAAAGGGTCGATCCTCGTTTAATTTGGCGGGGGCCACCCGCAACCCATGATGTTGAATTGGGAATACAGGTTTTAGATCAATTGCGTCAACCCCTACCCGGTCAAACCATTGCTATTCCTCGGTTTGATAAGTCCTTATGGCAGGGTGCAGGCGATCGCATTTCACCGGAATTTGTTACAGGAATTGATATTATTTTATTTGAAGGTTGGTTTGTGGGATGTAGACCCATTGATCCCCAACAATTTAATTCTGCACCTGTTCCGATTATTACAATTGCCGATCAACAATTTGCCAGGGATATGAATGAACAATTAAAAGAATATATTCCTTTGTGGGAAAAATTAGATCAATTAATCATTTTAAATCCGGTCGATTATCGCTTATCAAAACAATGGAGAATTCAAGCTGAACATGACATGATTTTAACAGGAAAATCAGGCATGACCGATGCCGAAATTAGTCAATTTGTTGATTATTTTTGGAAAGCCCTACATCCCGAATTATTTATAAATCCGTTAATTAAAAATTCTCAATTAGTCAACTTAATTGTCGAAATTAATCCCGATCATTCTGTTGGTAATATAGCACTACGCGCAAGGGAACAGGGAACAGGGAACAGGGAACAGTAAGAAGTGAAAGGGTTTCAGGATTTAGAAATGTC
>NZ_LR734828.1 GCF_900010725.2 Planktothrix serta PCC 8927
TGCCAGAACTTAGGCTTTCGCCCCAGATCGGGTCTTACATCCCCTCCTACAGCAGAAACGGCTGCACCATCCGTCTTTAGCATTTCGACTGCGCTCAATGCCAGCATTCTAATGCCCTCGGCTCTAATATTGAGCGCGGCGTTTTCATCACGGTCATGCTCACTACCACAATCGGGACAAGTCCATTCCCTCAGATCTAATGGCATCTCACTGACTTGATAGAAACAATTAGAACAGAGTTTGGAACTGGGAAACCATCTATCAATCTCGACTAACTTACCGCCTTTTCGACCTAGTTTGTCAGCTAAGAAATTAGTGAAAGTTCCCCATCCACAATCAGAAAGTGCCTGAGCCAAATTGTGATTACGAACCATGCCTTTGACATGAAGATTCTCTACGATCACAGCTTGGCTATCGCTGACTAACTTATAACTAAGTTTGTGTAAAAAATCTTGCCGGGAATTACTAACTCGTTCGTAGACTTTGGCAACAATTTTACGAAATTTATTTCTGGACTTACTTCCTTTTTGTTTACGGGCTAATTTCTTCTGCTTACGCTTGAGGTTTTTCTCATGCTTGGCTAGGTGTTTAGGATTATCGTATTTAGAAACCTTTTCACCATCAGTAACAACGGCAAAGTTTTTGATTCCTAAGTCAATACCATAAATCTTACCTTCTGAAACAGTAGGGTTTTCCCCTTCAATTTCAGTCAATATAGATGCCAAATATTTGCCTGATGGCGTTTGACTAACGGTTACAGTCTTGATTTTCCCTTCAATCGGTCTATGTATTTTGGCTTTGACTATTCCAATATTGCCAGGAAGTTTAACATTACCCTCAACAATTTTGACGTTTTGAGGATATTGAATTGACTGTTTGCCCTGTTTAGACTTAAACTTAGGGAAGCCTGCACGTTGAGCAAAAAAGTTTTTATAAGCTGTGGTTAAATTAAGTGTTGTAGCTTGTAAAACCTGGCTATAACAATCAGCTAACCACAGGGTATCTTCGGCTTTTTTGAGCTTAGGTAATAGGGCGTTGAGTGATACCTGTCCCAGACATGACCCCGTATCTTGATAAACCTGAATGGATTTATTTAAGGCATAATTCCACCACCAGCGCGAACATCCAAATGTTTGGGCTNAGGGCATTCCGAGACTTAAAACGGACGTGGAGACAGTGTAAGACTACTTTTAAAGTAGCAACAGTCTGCGAAGCGTCAACCCCATTCAGCGACCCTCCTAAAAAGGGGGCAGTGTGAAGAATCCCCGTCCGTTTACGGCGGGGTGGATGTCAATGCCAATTCGAGGCAAGCTAGAAGTATAGAGTTTTTTGTCAGCACCCCGCTCTGAAGAGACGGGGCTTCATGCCTCTCCTTTGGATAGCTGACCAGCCTTAGCCTTAAATGACTACGTTATCGGGAAGCGTTAAAGTTCTTACCTTGGGATGCGAAGCTAGTCCCAAGCTCTAAAACTCGGGCATTTAAACAGTTTTACGAGGGGTAAGACAGTGATGACCGAGATAGTACCGACTGATAACATTGGCGAAGCTAACATTACCCTAGCAATAGGAGTGGGAGAAATCCCAAAAAAACCGGGAATCGGCAAATACAAAAATTTTTGTCGGTTCCCAATCCAATATTCACCGAGAATAAATTCTCCTGAGTCGTTTTTCCTCCGCGCTCGCTTATAGACGCGGTTTCCAAACTTCCCATTTTTTTATTATGAATACGCTATGATGCTCAAAGCTAAAGATATTATGACCTCTGACGTCGTAACCATCAAAGGTTCAGACACGGTTGCAGAAGCCGTAAAACAAATGAATGATCTGTGTTTACGAGCCTTGATCGTCGAGCGGCGTCATGAACAGGATGCCTATGGGATCATCACCGAGACCGACATTGTTTATAAAGTCACCGCCTACGGGAAAGATCCTAAAAAAGTCCGGGTTTATGAAGTCATGACCAAACCCTGCATTGTGGTTAATCCTGACCTCGGTGTGGAATATGTAGCCAGACTATTTGCTCAAACGGGAATTCGCCGCGCTCCGGTAATTCATGATCACCTCGTTGGCATTATTTCTGTCACGGATATTATCAGTAAAAGTGACTTTGTAGAAAATCCTAAGAGTATTCTGTTAGAGGAACGCATTCAAGAAGCCATTGAAGAAGCTAGAGCCATTTGTGCAGAACAAGGAGCTACTTCAAAAGAATGTGCATCGGCTTGGGATATTGTGGAAGAATTGCAAGCAGAAGCCGCTCACCAAAAAGCAGAACGTTTGGATAAAACAGCCTTTGATTTGTACTGTGAAGAAAATCCCGATGCCGCAGAAGCTCGCTTGTACGACACTTAATCCTTGATAACAGCAGGTTGAGTTGGGATTTAACCGACTCCTCTTAACACTAACCGTTTCCCCCTTTAACCTAGCAGTATAGAGGGGGATTTTGGCATTTTTTCCATCTCCAAGATTATCTAAGATCTCGGTTTGAAGATACAATAGTTACAGCCAGAACAAATGCTTAAGATATTGGATGGATAACAAAGGGGTAGGACGCTACGACGAGAGTGTCAATGATGAATCCAACCATTGAGGGTAAATCGGCCATCGGTAAATTGTTGAGAGGGACAATAAACGGGTAAAACTTCATGTTTGCAGCGACTATCAAAAAAGATAATACTATTATTGCGGGGTTCAATCTGAGTAAAACTTTCTTGAATTAGGGCTTGATTTCCGTGAATTTTAGTTTGATATAATCTCAAATCTCCGCCATAAAAGGGTTTAGGTTCTTGATAAAAATAATAAACATAGGTTAATCTCCGATTGGACGCTTTTCCAGCATCTACATCTTGATGAATTTTATAATATCCTCCATGCAAATGCGCCGTTATTTGCATTTCTAAATGAGCTACCAAAAACATCTGCATTTTTAATTGCTGCATTACAGTCGGTCTGGCTGTGAGAATTTTCTGGCTTAGGAGTTCATGAAACTCTGCAAAGTGTTCGGGTAAGAGAATATAGGATTGACGATATTTTGAGGCATCATTCATTACTTCTGATGGGAAAAAATTATTTTGATTAGCGATGGTCAGATTTAAAAATTTTTGATAATCCTCCTCCGATAGAAAGTTATCAATTTGCACATAATCGGGATTTAAAATAATAGCTTCTGTCTCTTGGCTTTTCGATAAAGAAGGAGAAGTGAATTCAGTTGAATTAAAAGGCTCTTGTTGAGATAATATTCCTATCTCTAAGATTTTTAGTGCTGCATTTAGCCTGTCTTGATAGTTAATCTCAGGCTGATTTAGGGTGGATTGTACAAATTCCAAAGCTTGGTTAAAAATCTCATTAAATTGTGTATTATATTCTGAATTAGATAACATGGGATATTATTTATTATACAAAAAATAAAATGTTTATAGAAACCTTTTCTTGATTATATGCTGTTTTAAGTGTTTTCACAACAAAAATTCTGGAGGTGGTCATATATTTCTCGGAATAAGGGACATTTTTTTTGACTTCATTCCCATTAATTTGTAATAAAAGGATCGGGGTATGAATTCCTTTAGAAAAACGCAATCTTTGCCGATCAGTTTCATCTTGAATACTTGATTGAATCAGTGCTTCTGATAGTTTATCTTGACAACAATCTCTTTGATGGTCGTACTCACTAAAGGATTCTGGATTATTAAAAGAAATTTTCCCTTTTGCACTTAACCACCAACGCATCCGCTCATGTCTTCCTCTAAAATCAGGATGTTTAGCGATTGAATTATCCCAATCTGCAATAATCCAAGCTTCCAGTTCAGGCGCGGCAAACCCAATCAATTTAGGAACCTGATCACAATCTGGTATTGTTGATAGAGATGCTAGTATTTTTTGTCTTTGTGTTTCTGGATTACGACAATCTAAATCATCAAAAACAAAAATCAGGTCACATTGATTGCTTTCTGCTTTTAAAGCAATCGGTAATTGCTCTTGAATTTGCTCAATTAAACTATTACCTGTTCTTCCATAACTCATTAACGGATTAGGTTTAGGGCCGGGTTTTCGACGAACTGGCGTTTTTCTTTCAAATTGACACCCTGGAAAATTTTGTTTTAAAAAAGGGATTAATCCTCGAACTTCCGCTTCACCTCCTCCAGCAAAAACCCATACTACCACGGCCAACCTCCTAGGCTGGGATCACCAACACGATATAAATCACCTAATTGCCATCCTTCAGTTAATTTTGGTTCCAATATTTCCCTAGAAAGGGATTTAATTGAAAAATGGGTTTGATTAGTGGAATGAAAATAAGAAACATTCTCTAAACGATCAGTAAAATGATCCAAAAGATCAGGACTATGGGTCGTAATAATCACCTGAGTTCTTTGAGCCGCTTGTTTAATCCACTCAGCTAAAATTGGCATCCAGGCAACGTGCAATCCTAATTCAGGTTCATCAATGACTAACAAAGAAGGTAGGACTGGAGAATGTAATATTGTTGCCCAACACAACATCCTCACTGTACCATCGGACATTTCATTGAGATAAAAGGGTTCATTCGTGTCTTTAAAATGCCATTCTACAGTTAAAGATAAACGACCAGAACGGATTGGTCTAATTTTACGAGTTTTGGGTAGAATGGATTTCATTGCTAAATTAAGACTTTCCTCAAAATCAAGATTTTGAGTATATAAGTTATCCAAAACTAAAGCTAAGTTATCCCCTGATTGAGATAAGTAAATATCACTTTGTCCTAGCTTTGGCTCGGCGGTTCTAATTTGGTTTAAATCCATGTTATTAGCATTATAAAAATGCCACTTTGAAACCAAGTCAATTAATTCTCTCCTGATTCTATAAATTGGTGTATTTTCAGGAGGAGATTGACTATTTTCTAAGATTTTAGTAATGGATGATAAGCCCAAAGAATTTGTAGAGATATTGTCTAAACTTTCAAAATGAGTGGGATAATTTTGACCGGGTTTATCATAAACAGATACAACCCCTTTACCTAATTCTCTATTATGTAATTTATAATAATAAAAAGGATCAGAGTTAGCATGATCATGTAAAAAATCTCCCCCATATAAATATTCTTCTGAAACCGTCGCCCTAGTTTCTCCCCTATCAGTATAGAGTTGTAAGTCAAAAACTACATTATCTCTTTGAGGATTATTCGTCTGGGAAATTTGGGAAAAACAATAATAAAGATTAACTTTTGCTGGACTACTCACACTACTATCTAAAATTCTAGTTCCACCAATTTTAGAAATAGCATCTTCAAAACTACTTACACCCTGATTTTCTTCTGGAATATTAATTAAGCAATTTTTTAAAAATTTAAGACAACTAATAAAATTACTTTTTCCCGAACCATTTGAACCGATAAATATATTCAGATTATTCAGATAAAAGGGTTGCTCAAAACATAAATTTTTGTAGTTTTTGGTTGCCAAAAAATGCAATAAGGGTTGATTCATAAATTTTGACAATAATCACTAGGTTTTTTTATACTATCACAAAGTAAAAAAATATGCAATACTTAAACATACAAACCCTTGAAAATTAGGAGAGTTGAACATTGAGTATCAACAGCGAATATACCCTAAAAGCAGAGTTTAGTTGTTCGGGTGTGGGATTACATACAGGTGTTAACACAACGGTTCGAGTTTTACCTGCAAATATTGGGGAAGGACGCTATTTTGTGCGGGTTGATTTACCGGAAACTCCTAAAATTCCTGCTAGATTAGAATCGGTATTATCCACAACTTTATCAACAGAATTAGGCATTTTAAACGCGAAAGTTAGAACCGTTGAACATTTATTAGCCGCCTTAACAGGAATGGGAATTGATCACGCTCGGATTGAAATTGATGGCCCCGAAGTTCCATTATTAGATGGCTCGGCTCAAAATTGGGTAGAAGCGATCGCAACGGTTGGCTGTCAAAAACTCGATAGTCAATCTCAAGAATTCAACGATTTTAAAATAACTGATCCGATATCCGTTCAACAAGGCGATGGGTTTGTCGCCGCCTTTCCCGCATCAGAAACCCGATTTACCTATGGGATTGATTTTTCCGTTCCCGCCATTGGCAATCAATGGTATAGTTACACGGCTAATCCAGAAATTTTTGCTAGGGAAATTGCTCCGGCGAGAACCTTTACCTTAAAAGAACAGGTGGAACAGTTACGCCAAGCTGGGTTAATCAAAGGAGGTAGTCTGGATAATGCTATAGTTTGTGACAATCACCAATGGTTAAATCCACCTTTGAGATATGCAAATGAACCTGTGCGTCATAAAATTTTAGACTTAGTAGGGGATTTGAGTTTATTGGGTTTTATCCCCCAAGCTCATTACTTAGCATACAAAGCCGGACACCATCTCCATGTTCAACTGGTTCAGGAAATATCAAAGTAATAAGCCCGACCGGGCTTCCATCCCCCCAGTAGTAAGCCCTTCAGGGCTTCCATCCCCAGTAGTAAGCCCTTCAGGGCTTCCATCCCCAGTAGTAAGC
>NZ_LR734829.1 GCF_900010725.2 Planktothrix serta PCC 8927
AGGGAACAGGGAACAGGGAACAGGGAACAGGGAATAGGGAATAGGGAATAGGGAATAGGGAATAGGGAATAGGGGGGAAAAGAAAATAGGGAATAAGGGATAGAAAAAAGTGATTAGCCAACATTTAAGAACTTCATATTAAATATAGAACTCAAAAACTTATACGGAATGGAGAGTCCATTCGGTGAAATAATCTTACTGTATTAGGTCTATCTCTTTGATTGTTAACTCAATAATATGAACAGTTCACAACCTATTTTTTTAGATATCACCCAACATTGGGCGCGTCCTTTTATTCAACGTTTGCAAGCTCAAGGTTTCATTAATGGGTTTAAGGATAACACATTTCGCCCGGATCAAAATTTAACTCGTGCGGAATTTGCAACGCTTTTACAGGCGACATTTCCCACATCTGCTAAACGTCAATATGTTCAATTTAGTGATGTTTCGAGGGATTTTTGGGCTGCAAAAGCAATTCAAACGGCTTATGAATCTGGATTTATTTCGGGGTTCCCTGATGGACGGTTTTACCCTCAAAATCCCGTCACGCGCTTACAAGTTTTATTAGCGTTAGTTTCGGGTTTAAACTTAGCCAAAGGTGAGCATTTAAACTTAGAAGATATTTATACTGATGCGGATCAAATTCCTAATTATGCGACTCAAGCAATTATTACAGCAACTCGTTCTCAATGGGTTGTGAATTATCCTAATCCTGAAGCGTTTAATCCTAATTTAACCGCAACACGAGGAGAAGTTGCTGCGATTATTTATCAAGCTTTAGTCCTGCTTAAAAAAGCTGATCCGATCATTTGTCAATATATTGTAGAATTATCTAAACGGGGAATTATTCGCACAGGAACCCACCTGTCTGTCAATGGGCGAAAATGGAAGTTACCTTGGAGTCAATGGAGTTCAGGAATTGCTACAAATACGGGAATTAGTGACAAAGGAATCATGCAAGTTTTAGGGATAAATCCCTTAAATACGACGGAGGAAAGCCAGCAAGCTGTGAGTTGGTTTTCTGCAAATTCTTATAACCTCCCAACAACTTTTGATGCCGAATGTCGCTATTTAAAAATTAATTCGTTGGCGGAATTATCGGGATGGGATTTAGAGATTGAAGACCAAACTCTTAACGTTATTTCTAAATTGGGAACTGTGCAAACTTTAACCTTTGAAGAACCTGCTAATCGTTCTCAAATGACTGTTACTTTAAATCAACCAACTCCTTGGGAACTTTATCAACAAAATACTCAATGGGAAGTCGTTGTAGATGCGATTACGAATCCAACAATTGCTAAACCCTTCCAAGAACAATCTCAACCTACACCGCCTTCTGACAATTCTGAACAACAAAATGAAGGAGAAACGGGAGGAAATGCCCAAAAACCTGCTCGTCCGATTGTTAAAATTGCTAATAATCAAACGGTGATTCAAGGAACTTTACCCGATGGTTATGGGGTGAAGGTTTCTAGTCTAAATAATCCGAATCGAATTGTTATTGAATTACGCCAGGATGCTTTAATTTCACGCGATATTACTTGGACAAAAGGACTGCGCTGGCGACAACAATATATGACTTTAAATAATAGCCGTTTTCCGGTTGTTTGGTTAATGCTAACTCCGGGTTCGAGTTTGAATTTACGTCCAATTTGGACAAACCAAACGGGAATGAAGGGAATTGACAGTTTGGCGAAAACCGTAGATAATTGTCAATGTTTAGGAGCAATTAATGGTGGCTATTTTAACCGCAATAATCTTTTACCTTTAGGGGCAATTCGGCGGGATAATCAATGGTTTTCGGGGCCGATTTTAAACCGAGGAGCGATCGCTTGGAATGATTCGGGACAAGTTAAAATTGCTCGTTTAAGTTTAAAAGAAACCTTAATTACTTCATCAGGACAACGGTTAGATTGTGAATTACTGAATACAGGTTATGTGAAAGCTGGAATTGCTCGATATACTCCTGAATGGGGCGAAAGTTATACCCCTTTAGCGGGGAATGAAATTATAATTGTTGTGGAAAATAATATCGTTAAACAACAACTTGAACAGACAAATACGACCACTGCCATTGCAATTCCTAAAAATGGTTATTTATTAACTTTGCGATCATTTCGGAGTGTTTTAAGTTCGTTTTCTATCGGTACATCTATCACGATAGAATCCCAAACAACACCCTCGGATTTTAATGCTTTTCCCCATATTTTAGGCGGGGGGCCATTACTATTACAAAATGGACAAGTAGTTGTTGATGCGATCGCCGAAGGGTTTAATATTTGGTTTGCTGATCAGTCTGCAATTCGTAGCAGTGTCGGGGTTACGGCCAAGGGAGAATGGTTAATTGCCACCGTCCATAACCGTGTGGGGGGTGTCGGTGCTAAATTAACAGAAATGGCGCTCCTAATGCAGCAATTAGGCGCCACAGATGCGCTAAATTTAGACGGAGGAAGTTCCACCAGTTTAGTCTTAGGAGGTCAACTTTTAAACCGAATTCCCGATACTGCCGCCCCCGTTCACAATGGTTTAGGGGTATTTCGCCGATAAAAAATGCTGAGGGAGAGAGGAGTATGTTAAGCTATAGCGCTAATATAGATTGCAGTTACTATCTCCTCTTTTGTTGATTGAATCACAAACTAGGATCAAAATTTGGAATCGAAAAGATTTTTATTTTCTGATTCTTAATTATAAATGCTAAATCCTTAATTGCGGACTCCTGCCATGATAACTCCGGGTGAGTTGAATTACTATTATAAAGTGTTAGATCTTAAGCCTGGTGCCTCCTTAGAATTGGTGGATCAGGCTTATAAAGACTTGGCATTTATTTGGCATCCCGATCGCATTCCTGAAGACAATCAACGATTAAGAAAAATCGCTGAGGAAAAACTCAAAGAACTTAATCAAGCGCGAGAGAAATTGCGCTCTTTATTGCGTCGTTCTTCATCAAATTCAACTCAACGCTCATCAACAGTTCAGCGTTCAGAAGCTTATCCTCGTTCTTCCTCCAATGGGTCAGGACATTCGACTTCCAACACCCATCAACGAGCCTCTTCTTCCTATCAATCTTCGACCTATCAAAGCCGTGTAAAAACTCCTGAAAATGCAACTTTTCAGCGTTCTCCAACTTCTGTTAATTCTCAACCGCAAACACCACCTTCTCCACCACCCCCTCCCCCTAAACCCACAGAATTAAGTGGATTAAGTTTTAAAGGGGAAGATTTAAAAGAACGGGATTTTTCTAGTCGAAATTTAAGCGGTGCGGACTTAAGTGAAGCTGATTTAAGTGATGCGTTTTTACATAAAGTTAACTTAAGTGGTGCTTGTTTGTATAAAGCAAATTTATTTAGAGCTAATTTTTTACAGGCGAATTTAACCTATGCGAATTTACAAGAAGCTAATTTAATTGGGGCTGATTTAAGTGGGGCTGATTTAAGATGTGCCAATTTAACCGGGGCAAAAGTAGGAATAGGCGATAAAATTATGGTAAAATTAACAGGAGCTAAATTACAAGGGGCGATTTTACCCGATGGAAGTGTTCATCCTCAATAAGAATTTAACTATTAATGGGAATGAGGGGACGTTGACCAGCTTGGAACTGTTTCCAAGCGGTTTTAAGTTGAGTTGGGGCGGGATAATTGCGATCATAAATCACAATCACATTCGTTAAATTTCGCCCTGGATTAATATACATATCTCCGTGATAAGCTAACCCTTCCGACGCACCGCCATCTAAATTCATCGCTTCATAACATCCAATTGTTTTCATGACTTCTGCTTCTTGTTGTAATGTTAAACTCGCTAAAAAAGAAACTAAAAAGAGTTCTTTTCCGGTTTGAGAAAATCCAATAGCGGTACGATATCCTCGATCTAAAACATGAGGATCATTAAACCCTTCTGTTTTGGGTGCTAACCAAATTTTACCCTGTTTTATTAATCGAGGGCCACAGGTTAAAGAAAACCAATGTTGATTCCATTCTGGCTTTCCTTCGAGTCTAGTTGTGATCATTTCCGGTCGATTTCCGGCTTTTAATCCTAACGTTGTCCCAAAATTTTCCCAACGACTATATTTTAAAAATTTGCCTTCCCCAACTATATTTCCCATGACTCGTTTTTGAGCATCTTTACTAAAAAAAGTCCCATTAGCAACGACCGCCGCCGGATACCGTTTGACAAAGTTTAAAAAGGATTCATCTCCGAAAGATTTTTGACTACTATTCGCTTGAGGTGCGTTATTAGCTAACCCAATGGTTATCAAATTTTCAGGATCAGTTAAATTAATAATGGTTTGATAAAACGGAATCCCAAATAATGTTTTTTGAAGAATTTGTACAGGTTGTATCCCGTTTAATAAAACAGCAGAATTGTTAGGACTAGGAGAAGGAGAGTTTGGAATAATCAGGGGTTGGGGTGTGGGGGTATTGAGAATAGGTGTTTTAACAATTGTAGGAGTAGAAATTGAAGATTGAGGTGTAGGAGGAGTAGTAGCAAATCGTTCTGAAAAATAGGTTTGTTTGAATTGATTGATCAATTGTAATGTGCGATCGCGGTTTTCAGCAATTGAGAAAAAAGCTTTTAAACCCTTGAAAATTAAGAACCCAATTAATAATAAAAAGCTGCGACGTACCATCGTTTGACAACCCTTTTGTTTTTTATAATTTGGCATAATATTTTTTATCAATAGTCATTGTATAATATTCTTTTAACCTAAATAGGCTTGTTTGACTCGTTCATCCATTAATAAATCAGAAGCTTTTCCAGTTAAGGTTAAACAACCCGCTTCTAAAACATAACCTCGATCCGCAATTTCTAAGGCTAAATGGGCATTTTGCTCCACTAATAAAATCGTAACACCAGATTGATTCAGTTGACGAATAACTGAGAAAATTTCTCGAACAATTTGGGGGGCTAATCCTAAACTGGGTTCATCTAATAATAATAGCTGAGGACGACTCATGACCGCACGGGCGATCGCTAACATTTGTTGTTCTCCACCGCTTAGAGTTCCTGCTAATTGATGTTTTCGTTCTGCTAACCGAGGAAAGGTGAGAAATTGTTTTTCAATATCCGCTTTAATTCCTAAGCGATCGCTGCGGGTATAAGCCCCTAATTCTAAATTCGTTAATATCGTTTGTCGAGATAGTATTCTCCGACCTTCTGGACTTTGGGCGATTCCTCTTTTAACCACTTGATCAGGACGTAAATTAGTAATATCTTTTCCTTGATAAATTAGTTTTCCTTGATGGGGATTAATTAAGCGAGAAATCGTTTTTAACGTGGTACTTTTTCCGGCTCCATTGGCTCCAATTAAGGTGACAATTTCCCCTTGGTTTACCACAATATTAATGTCTTTTAAGGCTTGAATAGAGCCATAATTAACGGATACATTCACTAATTCTAACATAATTTATTCATCTCCTAAATAAGCTTCAATGACCGCAGAATTATTTCTTACTATTTCCGGTTCTCCTAATGCAATGAGTTTACCAAAGTCTAAAACTGCAATGCGATCGCACAACCCCATGACTAAGGGGACATGATGTTCTATTAAAATTACTGTTAATTGGAATTGTTTCGCAATATGTCGAATTAAATCACTCAATTCTTTTTTCTCACTAGGGTTCATCCCCGCCGCTGGTTCATCTAATAATAATAATTTCGGTTCTAAGGCTAACGCACGGGCAATTTCTAAGCGTCTTTGGTCGCCATAAGCAAAATTACAGGCTTTTTGTTCAGCCCGATCTGCTAATCCCAAAATCGCTAATAATTCCCTAGCTTTTTGATAGTTTTTTTGTTCGATTTGAACGGCTTGGGGTAAGCCTAAAATCCCTGAAATCAGATTAGATTTGTTGTGAGTATGACGAGCGATCGCAACATTTTCTAAAGCCGATAAATTACCAAATAACCGCAGATTTTGAAAAGTTCTGGCTATTCCTTGTTCTGCAATTTGATAAGGTTTTAATTGAGTTATGGGATTATTTTGATAAATTAATGATCCTTTTGAAGGCGGAATTAACCCAGTAATTAAATTAAATAAAGTTGTTTTTCCGGCTCCATTAGGGCCAATTAAACCAAATATTTCTTGATTTTGAACCGTGAAAGACACCTGATCAACGGCTAATAAACCCCCGAAATATCGGGTTAAACCTTGTACCTCTAAAATCGGTTGTACTGTTGATGAACTCATCGGTTAACCTTTAATAGATTGTTTTTTCAAAATTCCTCGAAAAGGATTATTTCGAGAAATTTTATTTAATAATTCAGGAGTAATTAAGCCTTGAGGATAGAAAATTGATCCTAAAACCAATAACACCCCAAAAATAATTAAACGACCATCTCGCAGAAATTGAGCTAACCATAAGGGTAAACTGCTTATTCCTCCCATTCCCCGTAAAACTTCAGGTAAGGCGGTCAAAATAATTCCTCCTAAAACTGGCCCCCAAAAGGTTCTTGATCCTCCAATTAAGACAAAAGCTAAATAAATAATACTACTATCAAAGGTTCCTTGACGAGCATTCCAAGTATTGAGAAAATGGGCGCTAATCGTTCCCACTAATCCGGCTAAAATTGCCCCCAAAGTAAAGGATAATACTTTATAATAAGTGGGGTTAACTCCCATTGAATCGGCGGCTAATTCATCTTCTCGAATCGCACTAAAAGCTCGTCCCGCTTTAATTTTTTCTAAGCGATATAAGAAGACCATGCTTAGAATTAATAAGGGAATCGCAACCCATAAATATTCCAGAGAAGTTGTAAAGGGTTGAGGAATTCCAAAGATACCTACAGCCCCGCCTGTTATTTCTAAATTCAAGGCTAAAACCCTTAAAATTTCTACAAAAGCAATGGTTGAAATTGCTAAATAAATTCCCCGTAATCTCAACACTGGAATGCCTAATCCTACAGCTAAAATAGCAGAAATTAGGGCAGTTATTAGCAGTTCTAAAAATAGAAAATGCCAGGGAAAAATCGGCCCTGTAAATTTAAACACTTGCGTTGATAAAATCGCGGCAATATAACCACCTAACGCATAAAATCCAGGGGTTGCTAAGGAGAGTTGACCCGCCATTAAAGGTAAATAAACAGACAACCCCAAAACCGATCCAAAGAGCATGGAAACGATTAAAAAACCATAGGTGTTAAAAAAATTAATCATGAATTGTAATTATACCTTTTGAATGCGTTTACGTCCGAATAATCCTTGGGGTCGAACTAATAGCATAATAAATAGAATAGCAAAAGCGATCGCTTCTCGATAACCGGAAAAATCCGACGGAACAAAAGCTTCTGCTAATCCTAATAATAACCCCCCAATCACCGATCCGGGAATACTCCCTAACCCCCCTAAAACAATCACCCCTAACCCTTTTAACCCAAAACCAATCCCAAAATATGGCCCCGCAATACTAACACTAGAACCCACTAAAGTTCCTGCTAATCCTGCTAAGACACCACTCACAAAAAACGTTAATACAATAAATTGTTCGGTGTTAATTCCTAATAAACTAGCGGTAACTTCATCTTCTGCGACTGCTTGTAAAGCTTTCCCAAGTTTTGTACTATTAACAAAATAAGTTAATAACCCAACGATAACCGCACAAACTGAAAAAATAATCACTTGTACGGTTCTAATCATAATCGGTCGAGTCGCTGTCCCAAAATTAATTGCTGCGGGGATATTGCCATAAATATTATCAGGAAAGGTGTAAATTTCTGCCCCAACTAAATATTGAATTACGTTGACAATAACGACCGCAGCCCCTAAACTAGAAACGAGGGTTAATAAAGGATCAGCCCCTCTAACTCTTAACGGTTTAAAGGCTAATCGTTCTAAGATAACAGATGCTAATCCTGCTAGAATACTGCCTAAAATTAAGGCTAAAAAAAACGGCAATTGAAAGGGTAATTTTCCATTTGCTAATAATCCATTAAACCCAAAAACACCCCCGGATAATATATAGGTAAAATAAGCTCCTAGGGTAAAAATAGCCCCATGAGCAAAATTAATCACCCCTAAAATTGAAAAAACCAGAGTATACCCTAAAGCAAAAATAGCGTAAACACTACCAATGGATAAACCATTTAAAAAAGATTGCAGAAAAAAATTAAAATCCATAATTATTATCAATATAAGGTTTTTTCTTCTCTCATCTCTCGTTGCTAGGTTCTACCTAGCAATGTCTTATTACAGGCTCCGCCTGCTATTTTCACTGGAGGCAGAGCCTCCTTAATTGTGTTCCCTGGTAGAACCAGGGGAACCAGAAGATAGGGATTATTTTAAATAGGTGAATTTGCCATTTTTTCCCGTTTCATCCATTTTAATTTGAGCAACATAAAATTGTTCTTGTACTACTTCCCCTTCAGGAGTAAAGGAAATATTGCCTAAAACTGTTTGATATTTTCCTGCTAAAATGGCTTGATTTAATTGATCTCTTAGCTGTTCTAAGGATAAACTACTAACTTTATTCTTCTGGTCAACGGTTTTCAAAGCATCTACAAATACTTGAATTCCTGCGAAAGCTTGGGCGGTAAATTGAGGCGGTTCTTTTTTATTTTCAGCTTGATAAGTTTCCCGAAAGGTTTTATTAATTGGATTATCAATTTCAGGACTATAAGCTTGAGCAATAATCACACCATCACATTCTTTTTGACAGACGGAGAAAATATTAGAAGTATTTAAACCATTGCCGCCAATAATTAATCCTTGATAACCCAGTTGTCGTAACTGTTTAATTAAGTTTCCACCATCAGCAGCTAGTCCCGAAATAATAATTAAATCGGGGTTTAAATTAATCGTGGCGGTGGCTTGGTTCTGAAAATCGGTGTCTGTGGTTTGGAATTTTTGCACCGTGACTAAATCTAGGTTTAAATCTTTAACGGTTTGTTGAAAAGTTTCCGTTTCTGATTTACTAAAAGCATCATTTTGAGCGAATAAAACGGCTACTTTTTTAAGATTAGGATTAATTTTTAATGCTGCTTGTACCGCGTTAGGGGCGACAACCGCAACAGGTGCCGAAACCCTGGCAATATAATCCCCAATTTGAGGAACTCCTTTAGCGGTATTAGAAGGGCCTAAAACGGGGACTTTTGCTCGTTCGGCAATGGGGTCAGCGGCAAAGGCTTGTTGGGATAAAGAAGGGCCTAAAATTCCCACAACTTTCTCTTGAGTAATTAAAGTATTAAAGGCATTAATAGCGCCTTGTTCATCGCCTCCCCCATCTTGAAACGCTAATTTAATCGGAGTTCCATTCACACCTCCTTGTTGATTAAAATACTTTTCTGCCATTTTCGCGCCGATGACTTGTTCTTGTCCTAATAATGCGGCGTTACTGGTTTGAGCTAGGACAACTCCAATGGGAATTCCATTAGAATTTTGACTGGGAACAGTGTTATTTCCAGAGGGTTGAGAGGAATTACAGGCTACTACTAAAGAAAAGGTAATCCCTGATAAAAACAGAGGAATAAATTGGCGTCTCTTAATCATTAGGGTGCAAATCCTGCCAGAAATGAGTTGTCTTGCACTTAGAATTAAACTCCTGAGTGCAAGGGGGATGGCTGCCAATTATACAACTGTCTGGGAGCGGATACAAGCTGATCTTGAAAGCAGTGATCAGCGTCAAAATATATGACAGTTTGATAGTTCAATTAGGCGGAATGGAATATCAAGCTGAGGATTGAATTGCCTACATTGAAAACCTCTTATTTTACGGCTTAATTTTCACCGGAAAATGAGGAAGAATGCAGTTGAGATTTCCGGGGATTAAGCTACATTTACCTTATGTTAACCTATACTTAACCAAAAACCAATCCCTTCTTAATATTTATTTAACTAAATATTCTTAAACCTACGGCTCTCCTGAATCAATCCCTTTTGCTCAAAAATTTTTAACACCAATCAAATAGGATTGCTATATTTGATTAATTGTTGGTAACAAACGCCACAAAAATAAAAACACCACGTTATAATCCCCATTAATTTACTTCCATCTTCTAATAGAAAAAACCAGTCACTTTTGAACCCTATATAATCAATTTTTATAGGTAAAAAATCTAAAAAGATTGAAACAATAAAGAGGAGCAGAGCTAGGGCTAAAATTTTGAATTGAGTAAATTTTAAGATAATTTTTCTAAAATAGATTAAATGAAAAATAACCCAAATTAATTCTGCTACTATAACTATATCTTCTGAAATTCGGAGAAGATAGGGCAACCATTGCTCATGCAGCATCAATAAATCATCTAGCATCAGCCACAAAGAAATTAATCCCGATAATCCAATAAAATTTTTGATTTGTTTATCAAGATTATGTCTGGGCTTAATCAGGAAAAAAGTGAAAGTACAAATAGCCCAACTAAAGCACCAGGTTAAAATACCAAAATTAGAAATTAATCCGGTATAACTAGGCACTTTTGTTATCGAAAAAATATCTCTTGTTAATATATGAACGGGAACACGTTGTTGCCATGCCACAATCAATAATACAATTAAAAAGGGTGCATACAACTTCAGTAATGTTAAAGTTGTTTGATTCGGGATAATTTTTCTAAAATTAGACACAAGAAAATATCCTTTCATGGGAATAAAAGCAAGGGAAGAAAGGGTGATCAAAAAACTAACAATACTAGAGATTTGTGCCTGGTGGTTGTTCTCTGGAACTTGAAGGCTAACCTGATCTTAATCTTTTTTTTAACAGATGTTAACCCTTTTGAGGTTAATTTCTCAAACAGAAGAGATAAATCCCTCTGTAGATAGATATTTGGTTCTTAACATTAATATTTTAATTGAGTTGTAATTTTAAAATTAACCATTTTTCTAATAAAATAATAAAACTGAATACGCAGGAAAATGGGATCGCATTTATCTACCTGGCTAAAGTTTGTGTTAATAGCGAAATTCAAGATAGGTAGAACCTAGAAACCAGGGGCTGTTTATGCGCGATTAAATAGTTATCAATCTGCGATCGCTAATTTTAATCAAGAAGAGAAATACTTCTTCTACAAGTTCAAGTCGAAGTCGAAGTCGAAGTCGAAGTCGGAGAAGACGATAACAGACTTAAAACCCACAATTAGGGTTAATTAACAGTCGCCAAGTCCGGTTAAAACCCGAACCAAAGGTATCATAACTGTGACCTAATCGATAGGGAAAATGTCCCAAGGGAACCGTTTTGGGATCACCTTTCTCATAGGTCATATCACGAGGATCAATACGCCAACCCACCGCTTGTTCAAATTGTTCATAACGGTCTTCGAGTTTCTCCGAAGAATTACCGATGGATTTTAAAATTTTACCTTGAACACTTAAACCAAACCGCCCCTTAGAGTATTTCACCCATAGCTGATCAACCCCCTGGAGTTCCGAACAGGGAATTTCAGAAATTACCAAGGGAGCCGGAACATGAGGATAATTTTCAATCGGAATTCGGTACTTTTCAAACAATTCTAAGGTTTTTAAGTCTGCTTTTATCCATTGACCCGTTGCTAACGCATCAATGACAGCACAGTATTTAACTCGATGGGTCATGGAGGCGACCCCATTCCAAACACCCCCACTGACCCCGTTTCCGGTGGTGGCGGGTAAATGTCCATCGGGTGCGTGATCAGAAAAATTCAGTTGATCGTATTTAAGCCACTGACCTCCCCGACGCCAACCGACGCGATCGCCAAATTTCTCAGCCATCTCCGGGGTATAGTTACCAATTATCCCCCCTAAAGATGTCCAAATTTTTTCCTGTTGGTTAAACCCAAACCGACCATCACTATAATAATTCCACAATCGATTTATGGTTTGTAAATCCTCACAAACTAAACCTTCTACATCAGCTTGACTTAACCAACCTTCTGCTTGTCGGTTACTCAGTTTGAGTAAAATTCTAAAGGTTTCTTGATCCGCTTCTTTCCAGCGATACTCTGCTAATAATTGTTTGAGTTGTTGATAGTTTATATTGGCATTTGATGTTAGGTTAAAGACGGGATCGGGTTTAGGGGGTGGAGACGAGAACTGACAAGCCTGAAGACCCCAGGAAAATATAAGTACAATCCACAAATATCGCCAAGTTGAAGATTTTTTTAACATATTGAAGGTGTTCCTATTTAGAGAAATAGTGCAGATAAATTCTAGGTTTTCAATTTCTCTAACTTTTTACAAACTTATTCAATATAATGCAACTTTTATGACATATATCGACATTTCCTTATAAAAAATTAATAAAAATATGCTTTTAATAGCTATAATCATGATATTATCAATAATATTCTGGACGTAGTAAGTCAAAAACCATGTCTTTTTTGAGAAAAGGATTGATTTTTTTCCTAGCCTGCTTAGTCGGTTTTACCGTTACGATTACCCATCATTTTCACTTTTCTCCCGTTTCCGCTACGGAAACAACAATCATTGCTCAAGTTCCGACAGTTAATTTGAGTCAACTTCCAGCAGAAGCCCGGAATACTTTAAAATTAATTGCTCAAGGTGGCCCTTTTCCTTACCCAGAAAAAGATGGCTCAACTTTCTTTAATCGAGAAAAATTATTACCCAATAAACCCAATGGCTATTATCGGGAATATACCATACCAACTCCAGGGGTAAGCCATCGGGGAGCAAGGCGCTTTGTTGTCGGTAGTCAGGGGGAAATTTATTACACCAGCGACCATTATCAAAGTTTTTTGAGGGTTTTAAGACAATGAATCAAATATTAGATCTTATCCAGGGTAAAAGTCAGCCTAATATTTATCAGTTTCCCTTAGATATTTCGGCTGAGGAATTATCTAAACTTTGTCAAAACTATAACTGTCAGTTATTTTATTTTGACGGTAGCACAATTAACAATAAAGCTGATTTTCTAAAAACAGCCAGCACGGTGATGAATTTACCCGAATATTTTGGCTATAATTGGGATGCTTGGCAAGATTGTCTAACTGATCTTAGTTGGTTTGAAGCTTCATCTTATTTGCTTGTTTATGATCAATGGCAAAATTTTGCTGAGAATTATCCTAATGATTGGCAAATTTTACAGGATATTTTTTCAGAAGCGATCGCCTATTGGCTAAAGAGAAATAAGCGGTTTTATGTATTATTAGTCAATCCTTGATTTTCCTCGTTGCTAGGTTTGACCTGGCAATAGTTTCTAGCAGGCAAAGCCTGCTATTTTTGTTGGAGACTCTACCTCTATTCTTGATGAATTTCGCTACCCGAAAAATAGCTGTGCCCGTTGTGTAAGCCTCGGAGTTCTTACAATGCGATCGCACCGTCATATCTTAGTATATACCAAATAAGGTATATACTAAGATATGACTGATAAACCCATTCGCTGGATAGGATCATCCCTAGAAGATTTATCAAATTTTCCAGAGTCAGCCCGTCGTAAAGCTGGTTTTCAGCTTCGTGCTATTCAGAGAGGAGAGACACCTTCCGACTTTAAACCAATGTCTATTGTTGGTTTAGGAGTTGAAGAAATCCGTATTCGAGTTAATGATGCTTATCGCATCTTCTATGTTGCCCGGTTTGAGGAAGCTATTTATGTACTCCATGCTTTCCAAAAGAAGACTCAAAAAACCTCAAAAATAGATATAGAAATTGGACAAAAGCGTTATCAACAAATGTTGCAATACCGACAGTTTCATAAACAAGGAATGGACAAATGAGCCAGAATCAAGTTCCTGAAATTATTCAAGGTCGCACTAATGTATTTGAAGATTTAGGCTTTGCGCCTGAAGAAGCTCTCAATCTCAAAATTCGTGCTGATCTCATGTTAACAATTAAACATTTTATTCAGACAAAAGGATGGACTCAAAAGCAAGCTGCTGTATTTTTTGGCGAGACTCAACCTCGCATTAGTGATTTGATGAATGGCGATATCGAAAGATTTAGTATTGATAAATTAGTGATAATGATAGCTAAAGCAGGTATGGATATTCGTGTTGAAGTCAATATAAAAGCAGCCTAAAAGTTCTGTGAAATTCGAGAAAAAGGAAAAGGCTATCAATCGATGATGAATACCGTACTGCGCTCTTATTTTGAACATGAGGTGAACACGACTCAAGAATAAGTCATTACTAATCAATACCTTAGTTTAATCAGGAGAGTTGATATGATTGTTATTGATATAGACAATATTAGAGATACAATTAAGGAGTTAACAATTCCCCTGAAATCATACCCTGATGATTTTCTAGGATTTTATCAGAGGATTAACAACAGTATTTCTGCTGAAATCAATATCATTAAACAGTTAGATGGGATTGATTTAATTATTGTTGAAAATTTGTATAAAAATTATTATCGTTCAGAAATTAGTCCTCATGTCATTATCCAAAAACATGAACAGGAAACAGTCAATATTTGGATTTTAGGCAATTTTGAACATGAAAATCAAATTGTTTGGGAATTATCAGAAGTTTTTGCAGACTTTTATGTTGAATTTTTGCTGATGCCTATTTTTCATGTTTTTAACTATGCTGATATTAAACCAAACTTAATACAGGAATTTCAACAGGGAATCATTGTCTATGAGTGCGAAGAAAATTTATCGAGAAAAGTTTCTCTATCCTGAGTTTCAATCTGATGATACTTATAAAGCACCTCAAGAGCAAATTACCATAACTCAGGCTAGATTATTAATTCAAGATGTTGATAGAATTGTTAATCAAATTATAAATCTAATTTAACACTGTAAATCCAGTCACCCCTTTAGCCCTACAATAGAAGAAATGAACCAAAACACTAACGAGGGGAAAGAATTGTCAGAACTTCCTGATATTTTCTCCCCTTTGTCATGCTGTATCGTTATTGGAGACTTTAAACAGTGGTTGCACAATACCCTGACACCTACGAAGCCAAAACACAAGAGATTGCTAAACAACTGCTGGCGGCGACCCAGGAGAAAAAACGCTCATTGTTGGGTCAGTTACAAGACCAAATGCGCTTAGATGATAAACTCCTCGACTGGACAATGGCAAACCCTGGTTTACGGGTGCAATTATTTCATTTTATTGATTGTTTACCAGCGCTGCGGAGTAGACCCGAAATTGCCGCACATTTACAGGAATATCTGACAACAGAAGCAGTCGAACTCCCCGATTTTCTCAAAAAATTACTTAATTTTGCTAACCCCGACTCCGTAGCCGGACAACTGGCGGCAACAACAGTAGCTCCGGCGGTAGAAACCTTAGCTCAAAAATATATTGCTGGGGAAAATATTCCCAAAGTGATTAGAACTTTAGAACAGTTACGCAAAGATAAAATGGCGTTTACTGTTGATTTATTAGGGGAAGCTGTTATTACCGAAACTGAGGCAGAATCTTACCTCAATAATTATTTAGAATTGATAGAAAACCTCAGCAATGCTGCGAAAAGATGGCAGAATATTCCCCAAATTGATCAAGCCGATGGACAGCCTATTCCTCAAGTTCAAGTTTCCGTTAAATTAACGGCTTTTTATTCTCAATTTGACCCCTTAGATGCTAAAGGAAGTGAAGAAAAAGTTGGTAAACGTATCCGAATTTTATTACGTCGGGCGAAAGAATTGGGGGCTGCTGTTCATTTTGATATGGAACAATACGCCTATAAAGATTTAACCTTCAGCATTTTAAAAAATCTGTTGATGGAAGAAGAATTCCGCAGCCGCACGGATATTGGGATGACGGTACAAGCCTATTTGCGGGAGTCTCAAAAGGATTTAGAAGGAATTATAGAATGGCTGAAGTTGCGGGGATATCCCCTGAGTATTCGACTGGTTAAAGGGGCTTATTGGGATCAAGAAACAATTAAATCCATGCAGAATGACTGGCCCCAACCTGTCTATAATGATAAAGCTGCAACGGATGCTAATTTTGAACGGTTGACCCAATTGATGTTAGAAAATCATCAATATATTTATTCAGCTATTGGTAGCCATAATGTTCGTTCTCAAGCTAGAGCGATCGCCATTGCTGAAACCTTAAATGTCCCTAGTCGTGCCTTTGAAATGCAGGTATTATATGGCATGGGAGATCAACTCGCTAAAGCCTTAGTTCAGAAAGGATATCGGGTCAGAATGTATTGCCCTTATGGGGATTTATTACCCGGAATGTCTTATTTAATTCGGCGGTTATTAGAAAATACGGCTAATAGTTCCTTTGTGCGTCAAAGTTCAGAAAATCGCCCCATTGAGGAGTTATTATCACCTCCAAAAGATAACCCAAATAGCAATATTTTTGATACCTGGAAACCCGTATTTCCAAATTCAGCCGATACGAACTTTTCTAATGCTGCTTTACGCGATAAAGGGTTACGCGCCTTAGAAATTGTCTATCATCAATTGGGACAAACTTACAACCCGTTAATTAATGGTCAATATGTCAATACCGTGCAAATTGTAGACTCGGTAAACCCCTCCAACCCCTCAGAAATTGTTGGGAAAGTCGGGTTAATTAGTGTTGAACAGGCGGAAACCGCTATTCAAGCCGCCAAAGCTGCATTCCCTGCATGGCGGCATACTCCAGTCCGAGAACGGGCGGGTGTGCTGCGGAAAGCTGCCGAACTGTTTGAACAACGACGGGCGGAGTTCAGTGCTTGGATGGTGTATGAAGTCGGCAAACCCCTGCACCAGTGCGATGCTGAGATATCGGAAGCGATTGATTTTTGTCGCTATTATGCCGATGAAATGGAACGGTTAGATCAGGGCTACCAGTATGATACCGCCGGAGAAACCAACCGTTATAACTATCAGCCACGTGGCATTTCTCTGATTATTTCCCCCTGGAATTTCCCCCTCGCCATTCCCGTTGGGATGACGGTCGCATCCTTAGTCACGGGTAACTGCACGTTACTCAAGCCTGCGGAAGTTTCATCGGTGATTGCTGCTAAAATTACCGAAGTGTTAGTCGATGCAGGTGTGCCACCGGGAGTGTTCCAATATGTACCCGGAAAAGGTTCAACGGTGGGTTCCTACATGGTACAACACCCGGACGTTCACATGATTACCTTCACGGGTTCCCAAGAGGTGGGATGTCGGATTTATGCAGAAGCGGCACTGCTGAAACCCGGACAGAAACATCTGAAGCGGGTTGTTGCCGAAATGGGGGGCAAAAATGCCATTATTGTTGATGAAAGTGCCGACCTTGACCAAGCGGTGGCGGGGGTGGTCTATTCTGCCTTTGGGTATACGGGTCAAAAATGTTCCGCCTGTTCCCGCGTGGTGGTGTTGGAACCTGTTTATCAGGCGTTTGTTAACCGTTTAACAGAGGCAGTACGGTCTTTAAATGTGGGGGATGCGGCGTTACTGAGTACGCAGGTTGGCCCGGTGATTGATGCCAATGCTCAACAGAAGATTAAGGAGTATATTGAGATTGGTAAACAAGAAGCAGAATTAGCGATCCAAGTGTCTGTACCAGAAACGGGTTATTTTGTCGGCCCAACGGTTTTTATTAATGTTTTACCGACGGCAAAAATCGCCCAAGAGGAAATTTTTGGCCCGGTTTTATCCGTGATTAAAGCCCAAAATTTTGAGGAAGCGTTGACTATTGCTAATGGGACTAATTTTGCATTAACGGGGGGTTTATATTCACGAACTCCGTCCCATATTAGCAAGGCAAAAGCGGAATTTGAAGTAGGAAATTTGTATATTAACCGAGGAATTACGGGGGCTATTGTTTCCCGTCAACCCTTCGGTGGGTTTAAACTTTCGGGTGTTGGATCTAAGGCGGGTGGCCCCGATTATTTATTACAATTCTTAGAACCCCGTCACATCACTGAAAACATTCAACGTCAAGGTTTTGCACCCATTGAAGGCGTTGAATAAGCTAGTAGTTGCGCTTTAGCGCATTAAAAGGCGATCGCTCTTTTAAAAAGGGCGATCGCGCTATAATTAATATAGGATTATTGAGGAATTGAAAGAATATGAACCATAAACTCATCGATTCTTTAGTTCAAATCATTAATAAGTGTAAAGACTTGACGATATATTGAATAAATGATACAATTAAAATAAATTCAGATAAAAAATTGATAAGCCTATGAAAAAAATAATTAAGTTTAAAGATTATGTTCCATTTAATATCAATACGGAATCTTCGTACTGATACTGCAAAATATTCTGATGTCAAAAAGCAGATTGATGATTGGTATGCAGTTGTCAAAAAAGCCAATTGGAAGAACCTAGAAGATGTTCGTAAAATTTACCGAGATGCTGAAGCCGTGAGTAATTTTACTGTATTTAACATCAAAGGTAACAATTATCGATTAATTGTAGGTATCGACTACGAAGAACAGATCGTTTACTACAAATATTTTCTGACTCATGCCGAATATGACAAAGGCAAATGGAAAAATGACCCTTACTATTGATAAAGCTGTTTATAGAAATCTGTTAGCTGAAGTCACTCCTCAAGTGATTGAAACGGAGGAGGAGTATGATCGTATTTTAGCTATTGTTGAACGATTAACCTTTGCTAAAACTCGCACTCCTGAAGAACGAGCATTATTAAAATTGCTGGTTCAGTTAGTTGAAACCTACGAATCAGAACAGTATCCCATCGATGAATCTGCACCCCACGAGATCCTACAACATTTGATGGAAATCAGTGGAACTTGTGAAAAGGATTTAGTTGGTGCTATTGGCTCAAGTGATGTTGTCTCTGAAGTTGTTAATGGTAAACGTTCTATTAGTAAGATGCAAGCAAAAGCACTGGCTGATTATTTTCAAGTTTCAATTAACTTATTTATTTAGTTAAATTTTAATTTAATCTTTAGTAGCCCTGAAGTGTGAAAACAAGGGAGCGATCGCGCTATAATTAATATAGGATTATTGAGAAATTAAAAGAATATGAACCATAAACTCATCGATTCTTTAGTTCAAATCATTTCTTCATTAACACCGGAAGAAAGACAAAACTTAGAAAAACGATTAGCAAATCAGCAACTATCAATTCAACAGTCTTCTATTTCTATTAAAGATGATCCTGGTGTTGGAATGTGGAAAGATCGAGAAGATTTACAGAATTATAGTGAACCTAATACTCAAGAATGGCTTCATGCAGTTGCTAACAATCCCGCCTTTGACTTTCTAAAAAACCCTGAAGAAGATATTTACACCATTAGTGATGGAAAGCCGTTTTATGACTAAAGGTAAAGTTGTATTAGTGCATTTTCCATTTGATGATTTATCTGCAACAAAAGTCCGTCCTGCGTTTTGTCTTACCAATCAAATTGGGCAGTATAATCATATTATTCTAGCGTTGATTACCAGTACAACTCCAACTAATATAACAGAATCAGATGTTTTACTAAATACAGATCACCCTGATTTTAAAGCCTCTGGGTTACACAAACCTTCAACGATCAAGTTAGATTTTTTAGTCACAGTTCGATCATCTATTATCTTGCGTGAACTCGGTCAATTATCCGAAGATACACAAGAACAAATTACTCAAAAACTGTGTAAGTTACTGTCTGAATAATACAGAATATATTTTGTAGATAGTTGTTGTTGTGTTTTAGTACCCTAAAAAGCGATCGCTCTTTTAAAAAGGGCGATCGCTCTACACCAAACAAAATTAATATTAGAAGATCAAATATCTCCAATATTACTATCAGGAGCATCATTACTATCAGGAGCATCCACGAATAAACCTAAAATCATAATTACAAATCCTAGAAATTTCCCCCCTAATCCTAGCATTACATTGAATGGAAATAAAACCATTGCGACAATATCTCCTAGTCTGGAAAAGAAACCTTTTGCAAAAGCAAGAATAGATTCTTTAGCAACTTTTTTAGCAAACTTATCGCTCATAATTACTCCTTAATATTACTATTGAACCTGTTTGAGTTTGGTTTTTAGCAACTGTATCAAAACTCTATTGTGATTTTTGTAAAAATCGATAATGTTTTGGATAAAAGCTATTTTTTGCTAAACTCTTTAATATATTAATATATAACTCTGGTTTTGGTCATCCGTATAAATACGGAAATTTTCATGCTGTTATCAATCCGTATAAATACATAGATTTGCTAATAAAGACTGTATTAAAAGTTAAATTTTAAATTTGCTTGACGTTTAGATAGATTATAAATAAAATATACAGTGGCTCATGTTGATGATTAACCAGGGGTTCGATTATGAATGCTTTTATAAAATCTGATTTAGAGTCTCTAAAAGACGAACAACTCAGAAATATTTTTAACAACCTTAATCTGATCAATATTAATATTTTTCCTCCTAAACGACAGGAAATGATAAATACAATTTACGGTTTTCTGCAAAACCATACTAAGTCTGTAAAAAGCCTGAAAGAAATTAATGATCGAGATATTATCGGTTGTTGGCGAAAGTACATTAAAAAATTTATTTTAGAAAACAAAAATGAAAAAAATGATGAGTTGAGTGAACAAAAGGATCTAATTTTAGCACAAATTTTAAAAATTCATACGGTTACTGAAGTGAGTGAAATTAGAGACCAATTAGAAGCGATTTCACGCAATCTTTTGTTATTTGTGTTTAAATCATTAGGAGAGAAAGAAAAACAACAATTAATCAAAAAAATTCAGGAAGAAACTGCTGTTAAGTATCATGCTAAGCTAACGGATGAAATATTAAATAAAGCTATGATAGAAGCTATTTTAGGTGGTGCTACCCCAGTAGCTTTAGGTGCTGCACTACCTATAGTCGCTGGTTTGTCATTTCACTATTTATCAACAGGTTTCCTCGTCACTGTTGTACTGCCAGCAATTTTAGGTGTTTTTGGGATAAATTTGGCTGCATTTCTAGGAGGTTTAGCAGTTGTAGCAGGCCCTATTGGATGGGGAATTGCTGGAGGTGTTGGTTTAGTGGCAACATTATTAGCAGGTTCTAAGTTTTTCCAGCAAAGGGATGAAGTGTTATTGGTGATGACAATACTTTTTATTTATACTAGCATATATCAAAACCGAATGCCCACATTACCAGGAAATTAATAATATGTATGACCAGCTTTTAAAACAATTTCCTCAACTGAATGATTTAGGAGAGGTAACAATTAACTTTGCTAGTGGTATTGCTAGGAATGCTGCTACTCAGGAAGTTATTGCTCACGCCGAGCAAATCTTAGCTTGTAGTGATGTAGCGACCTATGCGGAAATTGTACTATCGTCTGCTGGGACTATTATTGTTAACTCGATTGATATCAAAAAAACATTAACCCTTGTTAAACAGATTCATAGTTTATCTGGGATTAATATTGCTCTATCAGGAATGAATTTAGGTGTTAATTTAGTTGGCTATTATCTGATTAGCTCCAAGTTAGACAACCTGGATAAGCAATTATTTATTGTTCAAAATCAAATAGAAAGCTTGATCAAAAATGAACAGCGTAAACTTTTATCCGAGAGTAAACTATTAATCAAAAATTCATTAACCTTGATTCAGCTTTTAGAAGATTATGGGCTGAGTGAAAATACAGCGTTAAGTATAGAACTATTATTAGATAGACAGGAAAATCATCTAAGAGAATTAATTAGCCTTCACAACAATCGAGATCAAATTAGCTTATCCTTAGATCAGATTTATATTATCTACTCAGCTTATATAAATTTATTCAAAGCTTATCTGACAGCGATTTACTTAAAACAGCAAAATCTAACTAGACAAAAAAATCGGATTCAAGAGGCTCGTGAAATTAATCATCTTTTATTATCTAAAGCCCTTCTCTATTTTATTTATCAAGAATGTTTATTTAATCCTCGAAGAATTTTAACGGAGTCAGAGATACAAGAGATTATTAGCTTGTATAAATTATATTCCCAGAGTTATATTGATAATCTCAACAATCATTATAGTTTTTTAATAAAAACTCCTTTAGATAAGTATCAAGATTTTCAGCAAAAAACCAACAATGCTTATCAGCCTATGATTTGGATTAAGCATTGAGTTATTGCACAAACACAATAACGATTAACCTTTAACCTGTTTATTATTCTGTTTCTTTCAAACTGATCGAAATTTGAAACCCTAAAGTATTTAAAACTTCAACAAAAGCATAAATTTCAGCACAACCGCTTTCTGTTAAGATTTGATCGAGTTTTTGATGAGATAACTTTGAAGATTCAGATAGAGTGTTATTTTGTTCTTGAGCTTCTATCACATTTCTCAAGACATTTCTCAGTAATTCCGGTTCTGGATGCTGTTCTTCTAAGCAGGCTTCAATATAAAGTGCAGCGTGTTCAGGATCTTTTAACTGTTCAATTAAAAACTCCTGATAACTTTTACTGGTTTGTATTTTCACGTTTGTCATAGTCTTTTCAATTTATTACTGATTGTTAATTGTGGCTATTAATTCTCTGTTTAAAGGTTAATTAAAATAATAATAGCGAACTCAACTTCTGAATTTTTGAAATGATCCTTTATAATAACTTTCAAGTTTTTTCATCTATCCTAAGATAGAATCATTCTAATTAGTCTCCCCCTTACCCAAACCGTAGCCCGTGAACAACAAATACGCGCAAGTCAAAGAAGTTCTAAGTCTGTGTTTACCTGCTGAAAATGTTGTCTCCCTGCTGGAGCAAGTTCATCTTCAACTTGATGCCGATCCTGATACAGTGCTGGAAGTTGTTACAACAATTCGTGACTTTTCCATCCGTCATGAGTGCTCCTTTGGAACCGCTTTTTCCCTCTTTCGGCAGTGTCGTAACTTAGGCGATTGGCGACGATTGAAAAACTTATAATCTTATATTAGATTCTAGCATTTTTTAATTCAATTGCCAACTCTGCATGACTTGTCTTTAAGTCCAGAGGTAAGAATTTTTTAGAATTTTTTTTAGCTTTTATTGACCCCTAACCCCACCCCAGTCTTTCCCAAAGCGGAACAATTGAGGTGGGGTTTCTCTTAACTCCTTGAGCTTAAGTGGTACTAGGAAGATTTGTTGGGTTAGGGTCAGAAGAACTGGGAACGTAAGACTCAGCCGAACTGGGAGCCACGCCGCCAGCACCATTGGGACTTTTTCCTTCGGCGGCATTTTTTGCTTCTTCTTGAGTAATGGTAGGATTACTATGAATGGCGGCGGCTCTCGCGCCTGGATTTTCGGCAACCTCTTGGGGTAAAGTCTTTGAATCTTCAGTTTGATTTTGACTCATCTTTTTCTCCTAATTATAGATCAAATTTTTAGTGTCTTTTTACTAATATAATGATCTTAAATAAATCATCCTTCTTCCAAAAGATATAAATTTTCCTCTATATTTTACTTGAGGGACTATGAAAGAGTAGAATCTATTGATAAACTAAACCCAGTGATCAATACTGGGGTTTTCTGATGTCTACTTATGATGTGATTATAATTGGTGCAGGTCATAATGGGTTAGTTTGTGCGGCTTATCTTCTCAAAGCCGGATATAGTGTTTTGCTGTTAGAAAAACGTCCCGTTCCTGGGGGGGCGGCTACCACAGAAGAAGTTATCCCTAAAGAAGCACCTGGATTTAAGTTTAACCTCTGTGCTATTGATCATGAATTTATCCATCTTGGCCCCATTGTTCAGGAATTAGAATTAACAAAATATGGTTTAGAGTATTTATATTGTGACCCCGTTGTGTTTTGTCCGCATCCCGATGGACGGTATTTTTTAGCTCATCGTTCCGTTGAAAAAACCTGTGCAGAAATAGCTCGATATAGTGAACGGGATGCTCAAAAATATAAAGAATTTGTTGAATATTGGCAACGAATTATGAGTGCTGTTAGTCCTTTATTTAATGCGCCTCCAACTGCAATTCTTGATATTGCTAAAAACTTTGATTCTGATTCCTTTAGGGATTTATTAGCCGTTTTTGGAGGAACGGATAAAATCTTAGATTTTGTTAGAACCATGTTAATTAGTCCAGAGGATTTAGTTAATGAATGGTTTGATACCGAAATTGTTAAAGCACCTTTAGCAAGATTAGCCGCAGAAATTGGCGCTCCTCCTTCTCAAAAAGGTATTTCTGTGGGGGCGAGTATGTTAGCCATGCGTCATCATCCGGGGATGTCTCGCCCTCGTGGGGGTACAGGCGCGTTGACTCAAGCCTTAGTCAATTTAGTTAAACATTTAGGGGGCGTTATTCTAACCGAAACTCCGGTGCAAAAACTATTAATTGATAACGGTCGTGTGGTTGGCGTGAGAGTATCAGAAATTCAAGAATATCGAGCTAAACGGGGAGTGATTTCTAATATTGATGCTCGACGGTTATTTTTACAATGTGTGGATGCGGGAGATATAGACGCAGCCGACCCAAATTTGCGAGAACGATTAGATCGCAAAATGATTAATAATAATGAAACAATCCTTAAAATTGATTGTGCTTTATCGGAACCTTTACGATTTGATGCTTATAATCATCAAGATAGTTATTTAATTGGATCAGTGTTAATTGCTGATTCTGTTAATCATGTTGAAAAAGCCCATAATTTATGTACGGTTGGGGAAATTCCTGATCATGATCCTTCTGTTTATTTAGTCGTCCCAACGGTATTAGATCCTTCTATGGCTCCTGAAGGAAAACATACCTTATGGATTGAATTTTTTGCCCCTTATCAAATAGCTGGAGCCGAAGGAACGGGGTTAAATGGAACCGGATGGACGGATGAGTTAAAATATAAAGTAGCTGATCGGGTGCTGGATAAAATTGCTGAATACGCTCCTAATCTCAAGCATTCAATTTTAGCGCGGCGGGTGGAAAGTCCGGCGGAATTAGGAGAACGGTTAGGATCTTATAAAGGTAATTGTTATCATCTTGATATGACCTTAGATCAGATGATTTTTTTCCGTCCCCTGCCGGAATTGGCGAATTATACCACCCCCATTCAAGGTTTATTTTTAACGGGTGCAGGGACTCATCCCGGCGGTTCAATTTCAGGGATGCCGGGGCGCAATTGTGCTCGTGTATTTATTCAGGCGCAAAAACCGTTTCATCAAGTCTTAAAACAGACTCAAAATTCCCTCAAGTCTGTTTGGCAGTCTCTAGGACAGCATTAACAATGGGAATCTATTTAAGTAGCATTTAATTCAGTGTTTTTGAGGGTTAAAGTTAATCGCTGACTTGATGCCAAATTCTAGGATAACGATTAAATTGAGGTTTGAGCGATGAGGTGATTAAAAATAGCGATCGCTCAATTCTCCCAAACTTTACAATACAAGTATTCTTTTATACTTTTTGTTGTAGAAAATACTGATAGGATAATTTGCCAAAACCCTGATAATCCTGATCAGAAATTTTCTTTTGGTAATAACATTAGTCTGAGTCTCTCGGTGGATAAAAATTAAAGGATTACCCCGTCTCCACTTTGAGTTATCAGAAAAATGGGTTTAAAACCCCTAATACCTAGTTAGGCTTTATATTAGGTTGTCTATTGACCTCTGATTGTGCTACTATTTGCGGTAACAGGAAAGGTAAATAACCTGTCTAAAAACCTAGTTGCCTAACAGCAAAACGCGCTCACCTTGACAATTGAATCTATAGGGTTCTACTGCACAGTTCTAGTTTCCCCAGCAGTGGGTAAAAGATTCGTGGGTACTAGACAGCCAGTTTTTTGAAACAAATTTGTTTCAAGTCAAAAAAGAACTCGCAGTAATGCGAATAGGGTAGGGCATATCCGAATTTACGCAAGGGCGTGAATCCCACCTCTGGTTAAAGCACTGCAAGGTACTTTGATTAAGTGGTTTCGTTGAACCAAGAATCCATAAGCCTTCAGGCTGGGGAGTGTCAAAACAGAGGTATAGTTATAAACCCTTAATCATAAATCCCATGAAGCCAACAGAACACAGTCCCACCTCGGTTTTAATGAGTCCTCGTGAACTGTTAGATCGTTATGCAGCAGGAAAACGGGGTTTTATTGGGGTAAATTTGCAAGGTGCGGATTTACGCGGCGCGGTATTAAAAAGTATTTTACTTTGGCAAACTAATCTTAAATCAGCCAATTTAAGTGGGGCAGATTTAAGTAATTCTCATTTATTTGCTAACTTAATTCAAACCAATTTAAGTGGGGCAGATTTGTCGAGTGCTAAACTAATTTATGCCGATTTAAGAAAAGCAGATTTAACCTGTGCTAAATTATTTAAAACGAATTTGAAAGGGGCAGATTTAAGAGGAGCAGATTTAAGAGGGGCTAAATTAATTTATACGGATCTGGAGGATGCTAATTTAAAAGGCGCTAATTTAAAAGGGGTAATTTTCTTTGCTGTTAATTTGAATCAAGCCAATTTAGCGGGAACTGATTTGAGCCAAACCACATTTATTAAAACCGAGACTACATCGGCTATTTTATCAGAACCAGAAGCAAACTGAAAACCCAATATCTGAGGATTCAAACCGTTAGTTTTTGTATAATAGATTATTGTCAGGGACATTGATCAAAGCGATGTTCAAAGATTGTAAAAGTGGGGGTTATAATCTTGAAGGATCTAAAGCATCAGTTGAACGCTTAACTCGTCTTGTTTTGTTGGTAGCGATCGCCTATACATTTTTATAAACACCGTAAGCATTAACTGATACTATTCCCCGATCTATTTTGCCCACACTTCCCAAGTATTGTCGGGTGTAATACTTCGCTGCTCTATCAGAGGAAATGTATTCGGCAATACATTTCCTTGAGCCTTTCAGCTGAGAAAAACCCGATCTCCTGGAGCGATCGCAAAACTTTTCGGTCTACTGAAAGTAGACTATTGAAAGCGAATCGCCACCGAGGGGGGAATGCCAAGCTTGACATCAACCACAATATCTTTAAAGATATCAATGTAAACATCTAAGAGAACATCATTCCATTGTTTAGCAAGTAAGATGGCATTGACGAGATTGTTTCATGGTATGAGGATTTTGGAGTTTATCCGTCGTATGATAGTGAATTAAGCAAAATAAAGGTTGTTATTCTTATTGGTATACAATTTAGCTAGGAGAATTTACATTCTCTTAGAATTGGGCTGTTTTTTCTGGCAAATTTAGACTATTAATAGCTATGGAATGTGAAAATCAAATTATGTCTTTCATTCGTGAATTCCGTACTTTTCTTCTGTTTTGGTTAGGTCAATCCCTATCTGAAGTTGGAACACGCTTGACGGGATTTGGTTTAGGTATCTGGGTTTACCAAACCACTCATACAGTGACCCAATTAAGTTTAGTGTTATTTTTTACTACCTTACCAGGTGTTCTCATTACGCCATTTGTGGGTGTTATAGTAGACAAATGGCATCGCAAAACCACAATTATATTGAGTGAAATAGGAGCATCTATTATTACACTCACACTGGCTTTACTCCTATGGACTGACAATCTACAACTTTGGCATACTTATATAGCTGCATTTTTTACATCAGTCTGTGGTTCTTTTCAGATGACAGCAAAAGCTGCTGCTTTACCAATGATGGTTCCTAGGGAACAGATTGGCAGAGCTAACGGTTTGATACAATTTAGTTCAGCAGTAGGACAGCTAGCGGCACCAGTCTTAGCAGGTGTGATTATCGTCAATTTACAGCTTCAAGGTCTACTGCTCATTGATTTTGCTAGCTACTTTATCGGATTATTAACATTATCAATCATTAACATTCCCCAGCCAGAGCCTAAAATGATATCAAAAACGGGAATAATGGCTGTTATTTATGACATTATTTATGGTTGGGAAAATATTTCTTCACGCCTTATTTTAAAAATAATATTAATATTTATGACGCTTGTTTCCCTAATTAATGGGATGACGACAGTCTTAATTAATCCTCTGATATTATCTTTTGCCACAGCGACAACTTTTGGTAGTGTCATGTCAGTTGCTGGCTGTGGAATGGTTGCTGGTAGCATTGTTATGAGTGTCTGGGGAGGAGAGAAAAAATCTGTTTCTTCCTTGTTTTTGTTTTCTGCGTTAAATGGTATTGCTTTGATGATTGCAGGCTTAAGACCATCTATCTGGCTGATTACTTTAGGGATATCGCTTTCATTCTTTACCCTGCCTATTGTCTTAAGTACGAATAATACAATTTGGCAAAATAGTATAGAGCCAAGCGTTCAGGGGCGTGTGCTAGCGTTGTTCTACACTATCACGGGCTTAGGGTCAGCTTTGGGTAATCTTAGTGCCAGTCCACTAGCTGATGCAATTTTAGAACCTATGCTGCGATCGAATGGTATACTTGCTCCCACTATCGGTAAACTCATTGGCACTGGTGCAGGCCGAGGTATTGGACTTCTGCTAATAACAGAAGGTTTACTGATGTTAATCGTATCACTTAGTTTGTACAGTTATTTTTATTTTCGACACTCAGAAGAATATGGGTTTGAAACAGTATAATTAACCCTAAAAGTTGAATAAAGAAGCAGCAATGGTTCAATCACAGTTAGGAATCAAGACCCATCCTTCAATTCTACTAAAAGTCATAGTACTCATTCTCATCGGATTAGGGTTATTTTTTCACTTTGCTCATTTAGGCCAAAAGTTTTACTGTGGCGATGAAACCTGGACATCCGTAGCAATTTCTGGTCATACTCTGGTAGAGATACAACAGGAACTCGCCCAACACCAAGACCTCATACCTATTACAGCATTACAAAAATATCAACACCTAAACCCCGATCAAAATGTGTTTGATACTGTGAATTATTTAATCACTTCTGACCCACAACATCCACCTCTCTACTATGTCCTGGTGAGATTATGGGCGCAAATCTTTGGAGATTCACCTGCTGGGGTAAGGAGTTTATCAGTTATCCTAAGTTTACTGATATTTCCCAGTGCGTATTGGCTCTGTGTAGAAATGTTTGAATCTGCGGTTGTGGGGTGGATAGCAATGGCCTTGATAGCTGTTTCTCCCTTACAGCTTTTCTTGGCTCAAGAAGCACGTCAATATGGTTTATGGATGGTGGAGATTCTCCTATCTAGTGCTACTTTACTACGAGCCGTTAAGCAGAAAGGAAAAGTAAACTGGATTGCCTATACACTCACATTGACTCTGGGATTATACACTCATTTATTCACAATTTTAGTGATGATTGCTCATGGTATTTATGTCATTATTGAACAACAGTTTCGTTTCACAAAAACTTTGTTGAACTATTTACTATTTACCAGTGGAGCCTTACTTATGTTTGTGCCCTGGCTAGTTGTCCTGATAACTTACATTCATACAGCAGTTCAACAAACTTCAGGCTGGTCAATCAGGTTTGTCGAAAATCCCTTTGAGTTAATAGCTATTTTTTTGATTCGGATTGCTCGAACATTTTTTGATTTTAATTTGACTTCTTCAGATCTGGGTATGGGTATAAGTTTTGCTCTAGAAGGATCTATGATTTACACTATTTTTGCTTTGGTATTGAGTTTAGTTTTGGTAAGTTATTTGATAGCTTTTTTAGTAAAATCATCGATCAATAAAAATTGGATACTTCTTGCTTTAGTTGGTGGATTGCCTGCTACATTATTAATTATCGCTGACTTGTTTTTGGGAGGAATACGTTCGCTTCAAATTCGTTATCAATTACCTTTGTGTTTGAGTCTAGAAATTCTTACAGCTTACTTTATAGCTTACCTCTTTTTCCAAGAGCAAGAAGCAATTTTAGGGAAAAGAATTAGTCAAATTGCCTTAGCAATACTGTTGACAGTTGGACTGATTTCTGATGTCAAGTTTTTTCAATCTGAAAATTGGTGGACGCAAACCTCTGGAAAATTTATTACTGAGACAGCTTTGGTTATTAACAATTCAGAAAATTCCTTATTGGTAATAAATCCATCTCCTGTTAATTTGGGAGGAATACTAGCTTTAAGCAATTACTTGTCAAAAGTTGATTTGTTGCCAGTCGTAAATGATGTTTTTCAGCCTATTCCTCAAGATTATACCCAGATTTTCTTTATGCAACATAACAATAGCTTATTTCAGCAAATAGAGCAAGATAAAAATTATGCTCTAAAGGTAATAGTTGTATTTCCTATAGAGCCAGGAGGTTTATGGCAATTTACAAAAATAAGTTAATTTTGAATAATTTATTTAGCTTTGTCCTTTTAAAGGACTACGAAATCAATGGCTATACTTCAGGGCAAATATTGGTTGGGTGGGGATGTAATTAGGGTATTAGCCATTTGGGGAGTCATGTTTATTCATGTCGTCCAAGTAGGCTTATACAATCCAACTGAAATAGGCTGGTCTTGGTGGTCTATCAATGTCACTCAGAGCCTTTTTATTTGGGCAGTTCCAGCGTTTTTCATTATCAGTGGAATGCTTTTAATGGGGTTCCAAAACAATCAAGAAACCTGGTCTGATTTTTATCGAAAACGCCTCCCAAAGGTGGGAATTCCTTTGATCGTTTGGGGCTCTATCTATATGCCATTGGAATTCCGTTGGAATCTCTCCAAAACCCCTACTGAGATTTGGCACGATTTTTGGATCGGCCAAATCTCATGGCATCTTTACTTCCTATTAGCAATCATCGGTTTATATCTGTTAACACCTTGGCTGCGGTTATGGTTAGCTAAATTATCCCAAACTCAACAGGCTTTTGCGATCGCAGGTATCTTCACTTTGATGGCCATCTTGGAAATTTTCCAGGTAATGAACGGTATTTTCCTCTGGAACATTGCCACCCAATGGATACCTGATTTGGGATACTACCTATTCGGATATTATTTTATCCGGTATCAATCTGAGCGAATTCCCATCATTCAATATCTTTGTTTATTTTTCATCGGTCTTTTAGGTAATGTAAGCGGAAAATACGTTGAGTGTATTACCACCACTCATTCAAATGGCTATTTTTACAGCACCAATTACAACAGCGTGAGTACTATTCCTCTAGCGATCGGATGTTTTGGTATCTTAGTTTACATCACTGAATCTGTTTCGGAACAAAATCTGGTAGTTAAGTGGTGCAAATTTTTAACTCCCAGCGTATTTGGGATCTATTTAATTCATGTTCTTATTTTAAGAGAGCTACACTACAGCTTGGCAATTCCTTTTTCAACCAACGCATTGACAGGTTTAATCGAAACTGCTTTACTATTTCCTTTATGTCTATTTTGTGTTTATTTACTGGGTTTAATTCCTTTTGGAGATTCGATTGTAGGCTTTAACACTTTGTCTTTTTTAAGACATGGCGGAAACAGGATGAAGTCGCCTCCGTACTTTACGAACACTTAAACCTAGACGGAATCATCTTTATTGGCATAGTCAAATCAATAAAGCTCTTGCGAAAGTAATTCAAGATTGTTCTTTTGGTTGGTGAATGTGGTAGTAATAATGCTAATCATTATATTTTTAAACAAGATTTACAAAAGTTAGTTGATGAAATTGGAATTGAGATCCGAATTGCTCATTACCCTCCCTATACATCTAATATGAAATTCTTAAATGTTTGCTACAAATACTTGATCGGGTGGCTAATCAATTTTTTCTATCCCCTATTCCCTATTTTCTTTTCCCCCTGTTCCCTGTTCCCTGTTCCCTGTTCCCTTGCCATCTGTAGCACTAATTTAAGGATTTCATATAAATATAATCCCATTGAACATCGACTTTTTCCTCATCTAACTCGAGCTTGTCAAGGAGTGATTTTTACCAGTCTCGGTTTGGTCAAAACTCTCATGGAAAAAACTCGCACCAATACGGGGCTATCTGTCGTTGTCAATGTCGTTGATCAAGTCTATCAAACGGGTCGAAAGGTAACTGATCATTTCAAAAAAACTCTGAAAATTGTTTTTGATGAATATTTACCCAAATGGAACTATCGAGCCGTACCTCAACTCACTCATTAATCCATTTATTGATTTTTCATTCCTTAGTCTAGAAGAACGATTATTATTAAGTCTCTTCTCTTTGTTTCTGCTTTAGTTCACTTGTACATATCGTAGTCCGCGACATCTGCTTTTCTTGGAGGAGTTTGGCTTTTTCTTCTGGTGTCATTTGCTTGAGGCGTAAAAATGTCTTAGCTATTTTTTCAGTACGTCCAGGTTGGAGTTCTCGTGCGAGTAAAAGTTCTGCCATTTTTGCAATTGTCACGGTGTCAAAAAGTTCACGTAATTCTAAATTAATCAAGAAGATTTTTTTAATACGAGCATGAATTTGAGCGGCTCGGAGAGAATGCCCGCCAAGGTGGAAAAAGTTGTCCATGACTCCAACTTGATCAACTTGCAGAATTTCTTGCCAAATATAAGTTAATACTTCTTCAACAGTATTTCTTGGTGCTATGTATTCATTTTGAAAAGTAGACTGATTTGGTGATGGTAGCGATCGCCGATCGACCTTATTATTAGGTGTCAGAGGCATTGCTTCAAGAAATACCCAAGCTGAAGGCAACATATAATCTGGCAGATTTGCCAATAGATAAGATTGTAGAGCTTCTATGGTCGGTTTTTCAGCTTCGGTTTTGATCACCAAGTAGCCAACAAGCTTTTTACCTGCGTCAGTATCGTCAATAGCTTGGACAATGGCTTGAGCAATAACTGGATGACTTTCTAAAACTGTTTCGATTTCCCCCAGTTCGATCCGAAAACCACGTATTTTGACCTGAAAATCTCTGCGTCCCAAAAACTCTATTTCACCATTTGGTAGCCAACGTGCTAAATCTCCAGTGCGATACAGTCGCTCGCCTGGATTGACTGCAAAGGGATTGGGAATAAATTTTTCTGCTGTGATATCTGGTCTGTGGCGATAGCCTCGTGCTAATCCTATTCCTCCAATCAACAATTCTCCAACAATTCCTTCGGGGACGGGATTTCCGGCGCTGTCTAAAATATAAATTGAGGTGTTGGCAATTGCTTTACCTATAGAAAGTGCATCTTCTTGTTTCTTAATTTCCTTGATAGTAGACCAAATTGTGGTTTCGGTTGGTCCATAAACATTCCACAGATGAATTTGAAATTTGAGCAGAGATTCAGCTAGTTCTATTGGCAGAGCTTCCCCACCACAAAGAATACGAAAACCATTGTCTGGCTGCCAACCTGCTGCTAATAGCAGTCTCCAGGTGGTTGGGGTGGCTTGCATGATGGTGGCTTGTCTGGCTTGGAGGAGTTGGGCTAATTTAAAGCCGTCTCTGGTGGTTTCTTTATCAGCTATGACTAATCTCGCACCACTTATGAGTGGTAAGAACAATTCTAGGCCAGCAATGTCGAAGGAAACTGTTGTGACTGCTACTAAGGTATCGCCATCGGTTAGTTGTAGTTTTTCTTGGAAACTGAGGAGGAAATTAACTACGGATTCATGCTGAATTTGCACTCCTTTGGGTTTTCCAGTGGAACCAGATGTATAGATGAGATAAGCTAAATGATTGTTCTCAGAAAGCACAGGTAATGGTGTATCTGGTTGTGGAGATAGCTTATCTAGGAATACCATTGTTGCTGAGGTTTTTGGTAATTGATCGGCTATTTTCTCTTGGGTAACGATCACAGATGCTCCACTGTCTGCAAGCATCCAAGAGATGCGATCGCCAAGTGTGCCGTTAGGCGTATCGCTAGGGAAGGTTGCGTCAAGAGGGAGGTATGCGGCTCCTGCTTTCATAATTCCTAACAGTGCTATTGGCAAACTTGCCTCACGTTCCAGAAAAACTGCTACTAAGGTTTCCCTTGTCACATTTAGTTGCAAGAGTGTGCGAGCAATTTGGTTAGATTGATGCTCTATTTCTATGTAAGTTATGTCAGGATCTATGGCGATCGCTTCGGGTGTCTTTTGAACTTGTTGGCTGAAGAGTTGATGTATTAATCCGATCGGGCGTTGGAAAATAGACTGATTGCTTTCATCTACAGCTGCTTTCGATAACAAGTTAATTTCACCCAGAAATTGTGGTTTTTCTATGGCAATACTGGTCAATATCTGCGTTAAATGGGATAAGAGATTTTCTCGTTCTGTTGCACTGCCAATCTGCGGTTGAAAAGCAATTTTTAGAGTTAAATCATCCCCTGGTAAAGCGTAAAGACTAATAGGATAGTGATTCTTTTCCAAAGATTCAATTGAATGAATCGTCAATTCTCCTGAATGTTGCCGTAGACCTTCTGACACTGGGTAATTTTCATATACGACAATTGATTCAAACAATGGTTCTCCTCTCTTGATTTGACTCCATGCTTGAATATCTACTAAGGGAGTGAAGGAATATTCATTGATTGCTGCTAAACTGTCACGAATTTCTATGAGCCAATCTTGCAAAGGTTTTGCTGAATTTAATTTGATATGTAAAGGCAGGGTATTAATAAACAAACCTACCATCTCAGTAAATCCTGATAATTCGGTTGGTCGTCCTGAAACAGTAACACCATAAATGACTTCATCAGCACCGCTATACTTACTTAACAAAAGACTCCAAGCAGCTTGCACCAAAGTATTTAATGTGACTTGATTCTTTTGAGCATAAGCCTTGAGTTGGGTATAAACTTCCTTTTTAAGAGTTGTTTGTAAGGTTTGATATTCAGCAACAGCATTGGGTTTTCGTGATGCCAATCCAAAACTTGTTGCTGAGGATAATCCGTTTAATTGTTGTCGCCAAAAGGCTTCAGTTGTTCCTGATTCTTTTTGATTTAACCAAACAATAAAATCGCGGTAGTCAGCAGGTTTAGATAAGTTCAAGTCTCGATCGCTCTTATCCGCTTGATAAAAAGCAATGACATCACGGAAAACTAGGGGTAGTGACCAACCATCTAAAAGTAAATGATGATGAGTCCAACAGAATAGCCAACTTTCTGCTTCAGTTCTCACTAAAGTCATACGCATCAATGGCGCTATTTCTGTTAATAAACCTTGTTGGCGGTCTGTGGCTAATAAAACCGACCATTTTTTGACTTGTTCATCAGTGCTGTGTTCGCGCCAGTCTTCGTAGATAAAAGGTAAATTGACCGAGTGGTGTATTCGTTGCAACGATCGCGGTAAATCTTGCCAAACAAAGGAAGCACGTAAGTTAGGATAACGATTAATACAAGATTCCCAAGCTGTTTTAAACTTTTCTACATCTAACTTACCCTGAATTTCTCCACTGACCTGTTGCAGATAAACATCGGTGCCAGATTGATAGTTGGTATGAAAAAGTATTCCCTCTTGAACTGAAGATAAAGGATAAATATCTTCAACATCATTCGTTTTTGCTAAGGCAATAATTAGTTGTTCTGAGTTGAGTTTTGCTAGGGGAAAATCTTCAGGAGTCCAACTAGATTGTTGTGTGGGACGTTCTGCTAATAAATGATGTAAATGTTTATCAAAACTATCTGCTAAACGGCGAATCGTTCCTTCTTGATGTAATGCTTGGCTGTAGACAAACCGGATCTCTAATTTTTCATGAACGATCAATCCTGTTAATTCTAGGGGAACACTGCGTTGGTTTTCTGGGTGGCGAGAATAACCAACTTCTTCAACTGCTGGTGTGAAGGGGGCTGATTTCGAGATAGTTTCATCAAACTGACCCAAATAGTTAAACAAAATACTTTGAGGAATTGGCGGTAGCAGGAAGGAATATTCTGGTTTTGTGCTGAGAATTCCATAGGAAAAACTGTGATTCAGCAAGTTCTCTAGGTGTTTTTGAATGGCTGCTAGATTTTTGAAAATATCACTATCTATTTTTTCTAATTTGCAAGGGAATAGTGAAGTAAACCAACCTATAGTATCAGAGATATCCACAACGGAGGAAGTTTTCTGGTTAGTTAAAGTTTCTCTTCCATGACTTTCAAGGGCGATCGTAATTTCCCGATCTCCTGTCCATTCTGTCACGGCGAATAATAGGGCGGTGAGTAAAACTTCCTGTATGCGTGCTTTGTGGGTACGAGGTAGTTTCAATAAAAGAGTGTCGGTTTCTTCTTTGGTGAAATGACACTCAATTTGCCCGATCGAACTTTCTTTGTTATCTAAAATGTTTTTAGGAAAGTCGATCGGTAAAGTTGGATTATCTACACTTTGAGTTTTCCAGAAATTAAGTTCTTGCTCCCAATCATAATCTTGAGTCTGATGCTGGAGATAATAACTCCACTGGGGAAAACTCACACTCTTGGCAGCAATTTCCTCTGGGTTATGTAAAATACAGTATGCTAAATCTCGCAAAATAATCCGCCAAGAAACACCGTCAACAATCAGGTGGTGAATAATCAGTAATAATTTGTCAGGGGCGTTTTCTTCTGTTTTGAAATAGACTGCACGGAACAGAGGCCCTCTTTCTAAATTAAGTTGACTTTGAAATTGAGTGGCTATAGGTGGCAGTTTTTCGGATAACTCTTTTTCGGGAATATGTGTAAGGTCAACGATATCAAAATTGAGTGGATGATTATCTTTAGCTAATTCCTGTACCCAGCCAGTTTCAGTGTGACGAAATCGTAGATGGAAAGCTGGGTGAGTTTTAGCAATTTGAGTTAAAGCTGTGTGGAATTGCGATGATTCAAACTCAGGTTTGATATTTAATAGAATTGATTGATTCCAGTGTCCGGGAACCAAGAGGGATTGTTGAAAAAACCAATTTTGGATTGGGGTTAAAGGAACTTCACCTGCTTCAATTTTTGGCAATGTTGCGATCGATCGATGATTTAATATCTTAACTTGAGATGCCAATGCAGCAACTTGGGGGTATTTAAACAAATCTTGGGGACTAAAGTAAAAACCTTTATCTCTCGCTTTAGCAATAATTTGTAACCCCATAATTGAGTCGCCGCCTAATTCAAAAAAGTTATCACTAACACCAATACTAGAAACTTGTAATACTTGTTCCCAAAGATTGGTTAAAACACTTTCAATTTCATTTTGTGGAGCAACATATTCCTCCCGAATAGCTGCATCTTTTGCTTCTGGATGAGGGAGAGAGTTAATATCAATTTTACCATTTGGTAATAATAGCCAATTTGAAATCTTGATAAAGAGGGAAGGAATCATGTAATTGGGCAGATTCTGGGCTAACTCCAACCGCAGTTTTTTCTGCCAATTTGCTGGGGTTTCTTTTAGTTCTAAATAAGCAATGAGACGGCTTGGTTCGTCGGGGAGAGAAAATGCTTTAACAACGGCGCAAGTTACCCAAGGTTGTTTTTCTAATGCTGCGACTATTTCGCCAGTTTCTATGCGGAATCCTCGGACTTTAACTTGTTGGTCGGCGCGTCCGAGAAATTCAATGTTTCCATCTGGTAAATAACGAGCGCGATCGCCTGTTCGGTACATCCTGCAACCTGCGTTTTCTGTAAACGGGTCTGGTAAAAAGTTTTCTGCGGTTATTCGAGGTGCCCTCCAGTAACCGCGAGCAAGCTGATAACCTGCGATAAATAATTCTCCAGGGGTGCCAATAGGTACGGGTTGTAAGTGGGAGTTGAGAATATAAAGTCTCGTATTTTTGACTGGTTGACCGATGGGAATTGTCGCTGTTTTTTCCCTGTCTCGGCAAGTGTGATAGACTGACTCAACGGTTGTTTCTGCTGGGCCGTAAATATTCACTAAGGGAATCCCTAATAGCTTATAAAATTGTTCCCAAACTCTCGTTTTTAGAGCTTCACCACCACTAAACATTAAACGGAGACTAGAGCATTCTGCAAATTCGGGTTCCCCAAGTAACACCTCTAATAAACTCGGTACAACAACTAGCAAAGTTACTTCTTCACTCTTTATCTTTTGCACAAGATAGCCAGGGTCTTGATGTGCGCCTTGTTTGCCAATTAAGAGTTTTGCTCCAACCATTAGAGGTGCCCAAAGTTCATCTACGGAAGCGTCAAAGCTAAGGGAAGTTTTCTGAAAAATAATGTCATGAGGACTAACACTGAAAGTGTCAATAAACCAGTTTATATGACACGCTAATGCTTGATGGGAAATTGCTATGCTTTTGGGATGTCCTGTGGAGCCGGATGTAAAAATAATATAAGCAAGATTTTCACCCCAAATTGGCAGGTTTAGGTCTTCAGAAGGGTGTTGATTAATTTCTTCTGTGCAGTGATTAAGGAAAAGGACTTGACTCCCGCTTTCTGCTAGGTCAGGGATTTGTAAGTCTGAGTGGCTTAATAAAAGGCTGATTTCTGCATCTTGGAGCATTCTTTGAATGCGAGCAAGGGGATATTGTGGATCGATCGGCACATAACAGCCGCCAACTTTGAGGACTGCAAGTAAAGCACAAATCATTTCTAAAGATGGTTTTAGACAAATACCCACCGCTTTATCTAGACCAATACCGCAACTCAGCAAAAATCGGGCTAACTGATTCGCTTTTTGATTTAACTGTGCATAAGTCCAACTGTCACCTTCAAAAATGACTGCTGTTGCATCTGGAGTTTTGGCAGCTTGTTGGGCAATTTTTTCATGTACCCATTGACTAGGCGGGGGAGAATATGGAATATCGGCGCATAGCTGCTCATGATTCTCATAAATGAGGCGATGAGCGTGAGGATCGGCGGTTAAGGCTTCTAGGCTATGTTGATAATGGTGAGCGATGGTGGTGATTTGCCGATCGCTAAATTGCCCTGTGTTGTATGTGATATTTAAAGCTAGGCTAACGGTAGCGACTTCCTCACTCCAACTAACAGCAAAGGGAATATTTGTTTCATCTAAAGATTCTGATTGAATCAGTTCAACTTCTCGCCATTTTAATAGTCCTTCATAGACATGGAAGTGAACAAAATTGAAAGAGGTTTCATAGAAAGGTTGATTCCCATTTAATCTTTGCAGTTCTGAAGCAGGAAAATGACGATTTGGCATTAATGCTTGTTCAGCACGCCAAGTTTTTTGAATCAAGTCAATCCAAGACCCCGAAGGTAATTTTAAACGCAATGGCAATGTATTGAGGAATAATCCTAAAACGCGATCGCTATCAATTTCTGTAGGTCTGCTGTTACTGACTAATCCTGTAACAACTTCTTCTTCTCCTGAAAAAACAGCCAGAATATGCAGATGGAGCGCCAATAACACAGTTCTTAAAGGTACGCCCAATTGATGAGCGAGGTTTTTTACTCTTTGGGAAAGGGAATCTGGTAAGATGATGTCAATTTTCCCTGTCTTTGGTTTTGATTCTGATGAATTTGTCTCATGCAGACGGGGTAGTTGAGTGAAGGGAAGTCCTGCTATTTGTTGTTGCCAAAATTCTCTTTGTTTGTCGTCTTTTAATGCTTGTTGTTCTAAAGCAATAAACCGAGAATATTCTAATTGGGGTGCGGGGGGTAAGGGGGGTACATTTTTGTTCGTTAAATGGAGATATGAGCTTGTTAATTCTGTTAAGAGGTTGGCTAAACTCCATCCATCTGCGATCGCGTGATGCAATGTTAAAGTTGCTTGCATCACATTTTTATCAAGCAAATGAATATGAAACCGCATTAACGGTGCAAGTTTGTAATCAAAGCGATTCTTTCTTTCTTGGTCAATAAAACTTTTAATATAAGTATCCTGCGCTGTTGTTGATAAATGAGTTATATCCTCAAACCCAACTTTTGCAGGTACTTGTTTAACAACAACTTGCAGGGGTTGACTAAATTCAGCTAAATAAAATGCTGTCCGTAATACCCGATGTCTAGCAACTATTTGGGTGTATGCTTTTTCCCAATTTTTGATGTCAAAGGGGATGCGAATGCGGAAGCTAAAAACATCATGGTAGGTCGTCGAAGCTTCTGAATATTCACTATGAAAGAGCATCCCAGTTTGCAGTTTTGCTAAGGGATAAGCATTATCAGCCCAATCTAGCAATTTTTCTTGGTCTGCTGTTGAAATCAAAGCAAAGGGTGTGTCATCTATATTTTCTACCACATCAGATTGAGTCACTCTAGCAGCTAAATCTGATAGCACAGGATAAGAAAAAATTTGCTCTAGCTTTAGGTTGATTCCTTGAGATTGGGCAAGAGAAACAACACGAATACTTCGGATAGAATCGCCGCCTAAGACAAAATAATTATCAAATCTGCTGACCTGTTCTACACCTAAGACTTGTTGCCAGATATCCGCTAAAATTTCCTCAATAGGTGTAGCAGGAGGAATAAAAGAAACTTCGAGATTTTCTCTCTTAGTTTCTGGTTTTGGTAAAGCTTTTCTATCAACTTTACCGTTATGAGTTAGTGGGAATTTTTCGAGGTAGACAAACTGCGCTGGTATCATGAATTCAGGCAGTTTGGTTTGTAAGTATTTTCGTAGAGTTTCGATGCTGGGTTGCTTTTCTGGGTAACAAACTATATAAGCAATTAAATATTTTTCCTCAGTTTCAGTGTCGGAGTTCGTTAAAACTAGAGCTTCACGCACTTCCGAGAACTGGCAAATCGCAGCTTCGATTTCACCGATTTCAATTCGGAAACCACGAATTTTTATTTGATTGTCTATGCGTCCTAAATATTCTAAATCACCGTTAGGCAGAAAGCGACCTAAATCACCACTGCGATACAAGTGGGAATCTGAATTAACTGATAAATCAGCAAAACAGTCCTTAACAAACCGTTGAGCAGTCAGTTCTGGTCGGTTAATATAGCCACTAGCAACTCCTGCGCCGCCAATGTAAATTTCACCAATAACTCCGGGTGGTAAGGGATTACCATAAGGGTCAAGGATATAGAGATCTAAGTCTGGTATAGGTTGACCAATTAAACTACCAGATGAGTTGTCTATATCTTGTTTAGTAATTAATCTGTAGGTGACATGAACGGTGGTTTCTGTAATCCCGTACATATTCACCAAGCGGGTTTGATTTTCCCCGAAATGCTCAAACCAAGGGCGCAAACTTGGGAGGTTTAAGGCTTCACCACCGAAGATAATGTAGCGTAACTTAGATAATTTGTCACTAAGACTTCTACAGGCAAGTAATTGAGCGAAGGCTGAGGGTGTTTGATTCAAAACTGTCACTTGCTCTTGTTGGAGGAGTTGGAGAAAGCTTTGGGGATTACGGCTGATACAATGAGGAACGATCGCTATTCTGCCACCATAAAGTAGAGCACCCCAAATTTCCCACACAGAAAAGTCAAAAGCAAAGGAATGAAAAAATGTCCAAACATCTTGCTCATTGAAAGCAAACCAATGTTCTGTACTCTGAAACAGCCGGATAAGGTTGTGTTGCGTGATCAGTACGCCTTTGGGTTGTCCTGTGGAACCAGATGTGTATATGATATAAGCCCCTGAGTTTGGATCAAGAGTTTCTGACAAAGGCTCAGTGCTTTCTGTTAAGAAAGGTGCATCTTCCTCATCTAAACAAATTTTGATCTGAGATTCTGGTAGGTGGGAACGGATTGCGGTTGTGGTGAGAATGAGTTTTGCTTCACAGTCACTAACAGTAAATTCAATTCTTTCACGGGGATAAGCTGGGTCAACAGGAACGTATACGCCTCCTGCTTTGACAACAGCCAGCATAGCAATAATTAATTCTGGAGAACGTTCCAAACAAATCACAACCCGTTTTTCTGCACCAATACCTTGCCTTTTGAGATAATGAGCAATGCGATTAGATTGTGTGTCTATTTCTTGATATGTCAAATTTTGATTTTCAAACGTGAGTGCAGTGCGTTGAGGGTATTGATTAACGATTTTTGCAAATTTTTCTTTGAGGGTTACTCTACTCTTTAAAATCGGTTTTGGAGTTTCTTCTTCCCGATCTAATTTTGGAATAAGTTGAGCATTTAAAGATAAAGACTGCAAAGGTTCTTGAGCGTTATTTGCCATATTAATGAGCAAATCACAGAATTGCTTTAGCAGCAATTCCATAGCTACCGTATCAAAGCGATCGGCATTATAACTTAATTTCAGAGATAATTCATTCCCCGGTACTACTACCAAAGTTAATGGATAATGAGTCGTTTCAAAAAAAGAACACTCTGGCACATTCAGGCCAAAGTCTCCTGCTTTTAACGATGTATCAACAGGAAAATTCTCAAAAGCCAGCAGACTTTCAAACAATGGCTGACCTCTAGGCACATCACTCCATCCTTGAATATCTGAAAGGCTAGAGTGTTCAAACTGACGCATTAAAACCACCTGTGTTTGCAGGTTTTGTAACCAAGTATCAAGGGGTTCTTTTTCGGAGATAAAAACACGCAATGGTAAGGTGTTTATGAAGGGGCCGATCATCCCTTCTACTCCTGGTAATTCCGGGGGTCGTCCTGCTACTGTAATTCCATAAACTAGGTCTTGATTACGGCTATAGCGGTTTAGCAGTATCGCCCAAGCCCCCTGAATCACAGTATTGAGAGTGATCCGACAATTTTGAGCTAATTTTTGCAATAACTCTGTTACTTCTGAAGCCAATAGTTGTTTTATTTCTCCTTTAAGAAAAGCACCTTCTGGCTTGGTTTTAGATATCATTAAAAGCGGAGTCGCACTTTCAAATCCATCCATATATTGATGCCAAAAAGCTTCGCTATCCTGGGGATTTTTTTGTTTGAGCCAAGCCAGAAAATCACCGTAAGGGCGGATATTTGGTAGGGAGATTTCTACATTTTCTCTCTTCGCTTTATGCAACATTAAGAATTCGCGTAACAGCAAGGGCCAAGACCAACCATCTAAAATTAAATGATGGTGACTCCATACTAAATGCCAAGAATCTTGAGCTAGACGAATTAAGGTAACTCGCATTAAAGGCGGACGATTAAGAATAAATCCCTTTCTTCTGTCTGCTTCTAGAAATTCTGTGAAGCGGGTTGCTTGGGCAGAGTTATTTAAACCACGCCAATCTTCTTCTAAAATATTAAATACCAGTTCACGAAAGACAACTTGTACTGGTTCTGTTTGACCTTTGGTAATAATTGCCGTCCGTAAAATAGGATGACGGTTGACGAGAGTTTGCCATGCTTGGCGAACAGCACTAACAGAGACATCACCTTCTAATCGGCAATGAAATTGCTCGAAATATATACCTGATTCTGGTTCATAAAGTGAATGGAATAATAGTCCTTTTTGTAATGGAGTTAGGGGGAAAATGTCTTCGATTTGAGCTTTTAATGGCATAGAATTTCTCCTGTTTTAAATATTTATTCTAGATCTTCTAGTAGAGAATTTAGTTCGCTTTCTGACAAGTTTACTAATTGAAAGTCAGTAGCACTATAAAATGAGGAATCTGTCGCTGGCGAATCTGTAAGATACAAGCGGAGGTTATTGAGATAGACTTCAGCAAGTCTATTGATAGTCTGGGGATGATGAATCTGTTGACTATAAGACCAATCCACTTGGAGATATTCATTTTGGATGCGAGCATTAATTGCGAGTAGGTGGGAGCGTTCTTGTTTGCCAAAAAGACCTGTGCCTGTGGGGGCATGACTCATCTTGAATGGGTAATGATTTTTGGTTAAGTTATCAATTTGACCTAAGTAGTTGAAGCTAATCGAGGCTTTTTGATTGTTGGCAATTTGCTGTAAGTTTTTTTCCTGATTCAGATAATGCAGCAATCCAAAGCTGATGCCATGATGAGGAATTGTTCTCAATTGGGTTTTGATTTCTTTGAGCAATGAGTATTGGTCTGAATCAGCAGGCTTCTTTAAAAGAATTGGGTATATAGAAGTAAACCAGCCTACGGTTCTGGAAATATCTAATTGATCATGCAGTTCTTCCCTCCCATGTCCTTCTAAATCGATGAGCCAAGGTTCTAATTGATAAACTTCGTAGAGAGTTTTCAGTAATGCCGCTAGCATAATTTCCTGTACGCTGGCATGATAGGTGGCGATCGCCACTTTGACCAGAGTGTTTGTTTCTTGGGTAGTCAATTGGCAAGATCTGACCGCTTGACTGTCTACTGTATTGGTATTGGGTAATAAGGGATAATCTACGGGTAAAATTGCAACCGGAGTTGATAGAATGTTTTGCCAAAATGGAAAGTCCTCAATGATTTCTTTTGAGTTAGCCAGGGTTGTTAAAGATGTCGTCCATTGGCGATAAGAAGAGGTTTTCAATGGTAGGGAAATAGGCAAATCATTTATAGCTTGTTGGTAAGCTTGGCTCAAATCTGCAAGTAAAATTCGCCAGGATACCCCATCGACAATTAAATGATGTGCCAAGAAAAACAAGACATTGCCATACTTAGCAAGATTTTTAGCATAGAGAATTCTGAATAATGGCGACTGCTCTAATTGAATACTTTCGTGCTCAGTTTCCACTGCTGCCGTTAAAGCATCTTCCGGTAAATTGCTAAAGTCGAGGACTCGCAAGGCGGGACGAGTTGCAGCACCGGAGTAAGATTGTTCCCATTTACCCTGATTTTGAGAAAATTTTAACCGCAATACGTCGTGATGAAATGCGATCGCGTCTAAAGTACGAGAGAAGGCATCTATGTTTAATGGTTCGTCAATACTCAAAGCCACTGCTTGATTCCAGTGGTGAGGATGGAGTAAATTTTGAGCAAAAAACCAGTGTTGAATTGGAGAAAGGGGAACAACCCCGGTTAAGGGCTCCGTAACTTCGATTTGCTGGCTTAATGGTTTGGCTCTTGCTGCTATGCGCGAGAGGGTTTGAGCTTCAAAGATATCTTTCGGGTTAATCTCCCAACCAGCAGTCCGAGCACGAGACACAACTTGCAAGCTCATGATTGAGTCTCCTCCTAGCTCAAAGAAATTATCTTGTGGATGAACAGTTTCTAACCCCAGCACTTCTACCCAAATTTGAGCAAATATCTCTTCTGTGGCAGTTTTCGGTGTGGCTGCAAAAGTTGTTAGTTCTGGTGTGGGAAGGGCAGTGCGGTCAATTTTGCCGTTGGGGGTAAGGGGCCATTGTTTGAGGGGTACTATGGTGCTGGGAACCATATAGGCTGGCAGCTTCTGTACTAGGTAGTCTCGTAATTCGTTGGTTGCGGGACTATCTTTTGTAATGCAGGCGTAAGCAACGAGTCGTTTGCGACCTGGCACGTCTTGACGTAGCATCACCACTGCACTGTCTACTGTTGGGTGTTTAATTAAGGTAGCCTCGATTTCACCCAGTTCTATGCGATAACCGTTCAGTTTGATTTGGGAGTCTTTTCTGCCAATAAAGCAGATATTTCCTTGTGAGTCGTAGGTGCCGCGATCACCAGTCCTGTACAGTCTCGCCCCAGGCTTAGTGGCGAAGGGGTGAGGGATAAAAGCTTCCCCTGTTAATTCAGGGCGACTCAGATAACCTCGTGCTAGGCTAATACCACCAATATAGATTTCCCCGATAACTCCCGGTGCTACTGGCTGCAAAAAAGAGTCCAGGAGGTATATTTCCACATTGGCTATTGCTTTCCCAATACTGGGTTCACCCAGTAAATTGGAGCAGTTCATGATACTCGCGCAGACAGTTGCTTCTGTCGGCCCGTAGGCGTTAAACACTCTTGCCGATCGTTTTCCCCAACGTTGAAACACTTCAGATGTTGCTGCTTCTCCAGCCACAATCAGACTTGATAACTCAGGCAGTTCTGATGGTTCAACGATGGCGAGAAGAGAAGGCGGTAGAGTTAAATGGGTAACTTGCCATTTTGTGAGGTTTGCCCACAATGCTGAACTCACTGCGTTGTTATTTTTTTGGAGATACAGTGTTGCTCCACTCCCTAATGCCATAAAAATTTCAGATATAGCCGCATCAAAGTTTAAAGAAGCAAATTGGTAAACGCGACTCTCTGCTGTGACACCAAAACTCAAAGCTTGACTTTTTACTAAGTTTTGAATCCCAGCATGGGTAACTAATACTCCTTTTGGTTTGCCTGTAGAACCAGAAGTGTAAATGACGTAAGCAAGGTTTTCTGAACTTATTTTTTTGTTTAGACGTTTTGTGCTGTGAGGCGTAGGTTTTTCTGGCTCTTTGCTAAAAGTTATGACCTTGACCTTATCAGAAAATAATCCTGGTGATAGGTTTTCTGAAGTCAGTATCACAGGAGTTTTACTATCTTCCACTATAAATTGCAGACGCGCTTCTGGATAGCTGCTCTCCAAGGGGAGAAATGCTGCTCCTGCTTTCAACACAGCAAGTAAAGCAATAATATAAGCAATTGATGGGTGAAAATATAGCCCGACGATAGTTTCATAGCCAACTCCTGCTTCGATCAATTTTGCGGCTATTTGATTTGCTCGTTCTTCTAATTCTCCGTAGGTAACTTCCTGGTTATCACAAACTAAGGCTACAGCATCAGGGCTTAAATCTGCTTGTGCTTCAACCAATTGATGTGCTGCCTTGAATTCTCCCGAAGTAATATTTTTTGCCTTTCCAGCATTTATCATGTCTACAGCATCTTGCGCTGAAAAACCTGTAATTTCTCCTAACACTCTATCTGGATATCTTGCCAGGTTTACCATGATATTTTGCAGTCGTCCCAGCAGAATATTTGCGGCTGTCGCTGATAGATATTTTGTCTGGTAATTAAGCTTTAACAACAAACCATCATCAGGAATAACTCCTAATGTTAACGGGTAATTTGTTCTTTCATAGAACTCGATATCATGGACTTGAAAATCCCGTCCTTGTTCCTTTAAACTTTTGTCTACTGGATAATTTTCAAATACCAAAATGCTGTCAAATAAGGGTTCTCCTGCTGAAGCGGAAATCTCTTTTTGAATGTCAATTAGCTTGCTATATTCATATTCCCTCATTTGTGTATGATGCTGCTGAATTTTTTCTAGCCAGGTAGCTACCGTAACTTCGGGGTTGAGGCGGATTCGCATTGGTAAAGTGTTGATAAATAACCCTACCATGTTTTCTACATCTTGCAGTTCTGATGGACGACCAGAAACTGTGACCCCAAATACTACATCTTCGCCTGCACCATGTTTTTGTAAGCAGAGTCCCCAAGCGCCTTGAGCGATCGTATTGAGCGTTAATCGACAGCTTTTTGCCATCTGTTGCAACTGGGCAAATTGTTGGGCATCAAGGCGTAATTCTACTTCCGCATAAGTATCTGATTCTGTCTCGTTTGGTAATTGCCAAGCAATTCGGGTAGATGTAGAAATACCATCCAAAGCCTCTTGCCAGAATTCCCCAGCTGACTGCGGATTTTGCTCTAAAAGCCACTGAATATAATGCCGATAAGGAGGAACAGGTGGCAAAGAAAACAGAGTTTGTTGACAGGCGGCTTGATAAACAGTCAACACTTCTTTAAAAATTATTGGTAAAGACCAACCATCAAGAATAATATGACAGTGGCTCCAAATCCATTGCCAAGTAAAATTATCTAAGCGAAAAACAGCAAACCGCATCAAGGGCGCAGCCGTCAAAACAAATCCATTTTGACGGTCATTGAGTAAATATTGCTCTCGTAATCCTTCTTGTTCTGCAACTGAGAAATCACACCAATCTTGTTGAAAAATGTCAAATTTAACTTCTTTATTAACAACTTGTAGCGGTTCTTTTTGTCCATCCCAAATAAAAGCACTACGAAGTGATGGATGTCTTTTTATAACTATCTGCCAAGCCGAATTAAGTTTTTCAACATCAAGTTTTCCGGTAATTTTGCCTGCTACTTGTTCAAAATAAACCGCATCTTCTGAGTTTAAAATTGTATGAAACAGCATTCCTTCCTGTAAAGGGGACAAAGGATATACATCTTCCAGTTGAGGAAACCTTTCTTGCAAACTATCTAAATTAGGCTGGCTAATCCGCACTAAAGGAAAGTCTGAGGGAGTATATTCACTGATACTTTTACTAACTTCACAACAATGGGCAAGTATTTCTGCTAAATTTTGCTGAAAACTCTCGGCCCATTGATTCACTGTTTCTTCCTGATGCAACTGAGAACTATACAACCAATCAACGCGCAATTGCCCTTCTACAACAATTGCCATAACATCAATGATGTGCGGGCAGTTGCCTTCGGGATGACGGGTTAGTTCTACATCTTCATTTAATAAGTTCAGTAACCTATTTTGACCACTCTCACCTCGTACTTGACCCAAATAATTAAAACTGATTTGACTTGGTGATTCGAGAGCTAAATCATCAGCAGTTTCAGGGTTAAGATATCTTAAAAGACCATAACCAAAGCCGCATTTTGGAACAGAACGTACCTGCTCCTTAACAGTTCTGACTAAATTCTTGACAGTCAAATCCTGACTAGATAACTCCAGACAGAAAGGATAAAGAGTTGTGAACCAACCCAGGGTGCGAGTGATGTCTAAATCTGAAGATAATTCATCCCTCCCATGCCCCTCCATGATAATTTGAAAAGTCGTTTTTTGGGTAATTTGGTTCAAGGTTTTCCCCAAAGCAGCAATTAATAATTCTTGGGGTTGAGTCCGATAGGCTTTGTTGGCTCGCGTAAGAAAGATCTGGGTTTGTTCAGTAGTTAATTGCCGCGAAATTCTTTTAACAGTCCCTTCTAAATTTTCCATCAAAGCATTAGGAAAATCCAAAGGTAACGTAGCAGTTTCCGTTTTGACAGTATCAATCCAAAACTGTCTTTCTGCTTGCAGATGTCTGGAGTTGGCAAAATTTTGTAGAAATTCACTCCACTGCTGAAAAGATGTGGATACGGGAGCTAATTGGCTACCATTGATTGCTTCCTTTATGTCTTGCAGCAGAATTCGCCAAGAAACACCATCAACTATTAAGTGATGGATAACGACCAAAAGCTGAGGTAAGCGGTTTGAGCCTAGATAAAAATAAGTAGCAGCAGCCAAAGGCCCATCACTCAAATTCAAGGATTTTTGCAGATGTTCAACAGCTTTTGACTTAGCTGCATTCTGCATTAAATCATCTTGGTCGCTCAAATCTAAGGTTGCAAAAGCAAAAAGATTGGCATCATTTCTCCCATAAAATTGCTGCCAAATTCCCTCCTCTTTTGCAAACCGTAACCGGAAAGTATCGTGATGAGCAGCAACCGTTTGAATTGCTGTGGCAATTGTTGTGGGTTCTAAGGATTGGTGAACTTCAAAAAGTAAGGCTTGGTTCCAGTGGTGAGGATTGGCAACATTGAGGCTAAAAAACCACTTTTGGATGGGAGTTAGGAGAACGCTTCCTTCAGCTGTTCTGGCAGGAATGGTCAAAGAATGAACTCTTTCGACAACCACTCCTAATCGTTTGACTGTTTGTTCTTGAAATATTTCTTTGGGCGTTAATAGCCACCCTTGGCGACGTATTTCTGCTACAACTTTCAAGGCTAAGATGGAATCACCACCAAGGTCAAAAAAGTTATCTTCAACGCCAATCCCATCTACTTCTAAAACTTTCGTCCAAACAGCGCAAATCACTTTTTCCGCTTCGGTTTGTGGTGGTAGGAAACTTTGTCTTGCGGCAGATTGATGCCAATCTGGAATCGGTAAGGCTTGGCGGTCAATTTTCCCTTGGGCAGTCAACGGCATAGTGTCGAGAAACATGAATGCCTGGGGCAACATATAATCAGGGAGTTGCTCCTTGAGGGTGGTGCGTAATTGCTCGGCTGTCATTTGCCTATTTGTGACGATGTATGCAACTAAACGTTTATCCTCTGTCGTCACAGTATGAGCTATAACTATGGCTTCTGCAACTTCCGGGAATGCTGTTAAAGCCGCTTCAATTTCCCCTAATTCAATCCGAAAACCCCGTATTTTTACCTGTAAGTCACTCCGTCCCAGATATTCAATATCTCCAGATGCTAATCGTCGTGCTAAGTCTCCGGTGCGATAGAGTCGCGCTCCTGGTTCTAGACTGTAAGGGTCGGGAATAAACTTTGTTGCAGTGAGGGTTGGTTGGTTGATATATCCTCTGGAGAGACCCATACCACCTACATAAATTTCTCCTCTTACTCCTATAGGTGTAGGTTCTAAAGTATCATCTAGGATATGTAGAGATAGGTCAGGAATGGTTAACCCAATAACGCTACCCGGATTTTGATCAATATCTTCCGCCGTGATTTGACGATAGGTTACATGAACTGTCGTCTCAGTAATCCCATACATATTAATCAAACGGGGATAGTTGTCGCCGTAGCGTTCTATCCAAGGTTTGAGGCTTTGCAATTCTAATGCTTCCCCACCAAATATAATGACTCGTAATCCCAGTTTGTCTGGAAATGCTTGGTCAGCACGCATCAATTGCCGAAATGCCGAAGGAGTCTGGTTGAGAATAGTGACACCTTGGCGCTGCAAAAGATTACGAAAGGCTTCTGGAGAACGGCTTTCTAAATACTGAACGATGACGAGTTTACCACCATATAATAATGCTCCCCATATTTCCCATACGGAAAAGTCAAAGGCGAAGGAGTGAAACAGTGTCCATACGTCTTTTTCATTGAAGCCAAACCAGTCATCTGTTTTTCGCATTAATCGGACAACATTGTTGTGGGTGATGACACATCCTTTTGGCTGTCCGGTTGAACCACTTGTGTAAATAATATAAGCTGCTTGTTGAGGCAGGATTTGAGTCGTTAAAGTGAATTCCTGGGTAGGTTCTAGCTGGTCAATTACTAAGATTTTGCGGTCTTGTATCGGTAGGTGAGAAAGTAAACTTTCTGTGGTTAGGAGCAGGGTAATTCCACTGTCTTCAGCAATAAACCTAAGCCGTTCTGAAGGATATTGGGGGTCTAAGGGTACATAAGTCCCGCCGGAAAGCAATACCGCGAGTAAGGCTATGATTAAGTTGGTGCTTCGTTCTAGGTAAATGCCAACTCTTGTTTCTATTCCTATTCCTTTTTGTTGCAGAACGGCTGCAAGTTGACTAGCTTGTTGGTGGAGTTCTTGATAGGTTATTTCTTGGTCTGTGGTGCTGATGGCAATTTGATTGGCGTGTTTATGGGCGCTGTGAGTAAAGAGTTCTACTAGGTTTGTTGCTTGTTCTTGCGTGGTTTCTTGACCCGAACCCAAGGTTAGAAGTTCTTGGCGATCGCTGTGGGTTAATATTGGTAATATGTTAATATCAACATCTGGGTCTATCAGGACTGCTGTTAACAGGTGTTGATAATGGGTCAAGAGGCGCTGGGCTGTTGGTGCTGTGAACAAGTCTGTGTTATACTCTAGTGCAACTTGCCATCCCGATCCACTCGGTTCTAGCATTAGACTCAAATCAAATTTAGCGCCGCCGTTATCTATATAAATTGGTGTGGCTATGATTCCCGGTAGCTGGATTTCCCCTAAAGGTGCATTTTGTAGGGCGAACAGAGTTTGAAAAATTGGCGATCGCTGAGGGTTTCGCTGGATTTCGAGTTCCTCTACAATGAGTTCTAAGGGAACATCCTGATTTGCTAATGCTGCTACACAAGTTAGTGATATCTGTTGCAGGAGTTGCCGAAATGTTGGTCTACCTGATAAATCTGCTCGTAGGGGTAAGGCGTTAACAAAACAACCTATGAGGGTTGTGATTTCGCTATGTTGTCGATTGGCGCTGACTGTACCGACGATAATATCACTCTGACCAGTATAACGATATAGCAAAACGTAATAAGCTGCTAGTGTTACCATGAAAAAGGTAGCATTATTCGCTTTTGCGAATGCTTCTAAGCTGGAGGTGAGAGATACAGGCAATACTTGCCGCCAGACCGTACCATGAAAAGTTTGTAATGGTGGACGTTTTTTGTCCAGAAGTAACTCTAAATTTGGCAGAGGTGTTGTTAGAGTTTTTTTCCAATATGTTATTTGTTCTTGAATAGTCTGGCTTTTTAGCCAAGTGACTTGCCATTCAGCATAATCTCCATACTGAATAGGTAATTCGGGTAAAGAAACTGATGAGCCTTGCAAATAAGCACGATAAAATTCCGCTAATTCCTGTACTAATATCCCTAAAGACCAGCCATCACTAATAATATGATGTAAATTTACTAGGAGAATATGATCTTGGTTTGATATCCTATATAAGACCCCCCTTATCAAAAAATCATTGACAAGGTTAAAGGGACTTTGCGACTCTCTTTCTAAGATTGTTTTTAACTGATCTGGCTGGTCATCTAAAGAAAATTCCAGACTTTTTTCCTCTAGTTCAAATCCTCCTTCTGGATGGATAAGTTGCACAGGTTCCCCATCCTCTATAGCAAATGTCGTCCTCAAAACTTCATGACGATAGATAATTTGATGGAACGACTGCTTTAAGGCTTCTTGATGAAGGTCGCCAACTAACTTTAAAGCGATCGGAATGTTGTAAGCAATGTTCCCTGGACTTAATATTTCATTAAACCATATTTGCCTTTGAGCTAAAGACAGTGGTAGGACATAAACTTCCATAATTCAACGTAATTTTTATAGTTTGTCAGAAGTTTCTACTTGGGACAAAATCTTTAACCAATACGCTTCATCAACTGATTGGTTAGTTCCCAACGGCTCTTTCGCCCTTAATTCGCCTCTTTGAAAATCTATCAACAAAACAACCCTTGGTTTCCCAGATTTATTCCAGGCTTCATGCTCTAATGTGTCATCAAATACCAAGCATTTACCTTCTTGCCAACTTCTGGTTTCTTTATCTACTCTAATCCCACATTCATCTGGCACAATCAAACCCAAATGACAACGGAGTACAGCTTGAGTTACGCCAAAGTGAGGGCCAATATAAGTTCCAGGCGCTAAGGAAGAAAATCCAGCAGTCATCATACCGGGTATCCCTTCAACCAATTGAGTCGTTTGGGGACATAAGCGGCAATTATCTTCAATTCTTTGCCCAAACGCATACAGTCCAAAAACTTCCCAGCCTTGATTGTAAATATCTTTCTCAGGCCAATCAATAAAATTTTTAGGCTGAAGTTGCTCTAGCTCCTGGCGGATAATTAACCAGTTAGCTTCTAAGGTAGCTACAAATTCAAAATCCGTTGATTCAGAAAACATTGCTCTCAATATTCAGTAAACAACTTTGTAGAATATACAGGAAGTTACTTAGCTATAGTTTCTCCATGTATACACTACTTTAGTAGAAGTTTAGTAAACAACAGTCTGACTTTAGATGTTATTGATCGAACTATAATAGCTTATCATGCTTTTAGCACAATCAGAAAAATTATTTTAGGGCTAGAGAAATTCATTATGAAATTAGAAGACATTCGTGCTATAGTCACTGGTTCTGCTAGCGGAATTGGTCGTTGCATAACTTTAGAATTGGCCCGTGCGGGAGCCAAGGTAGTAGGTGGTGATTTAGATGTAGATGGGTTAAAAGCATTGGAAGCAGAAAGTGCCGAATTTTCCGGGAAAGTTTACGGAATTTATCTGGATGTCGCTAACGAAGTATCAGTAAAAGATTTTATTATCCAAGCTTTTGAAAAGATTCAAGATATTAATACCCTAGTGAACAACGCTGGTATTCTACGAGATGGCTTACTCGTCACACAAGATGAAGAAGGTTGGCTCCGTAAACTACCGACAGCACAATGGAAGCGAGTCATTGATGTGAATCTGACAGGTGCCTTTTTAATGGCTAGAGAATTTGCCGCAACAGTCATTGAGAAGAATATTACGCCAAGTTTGATAGTCAATATTTCCTCTATCACTAGGTCAGGCAATCCCGGTCAGTCAAATTATAGTGCTTCCAAGGCTGGATTAGATGCAGACACACGCACATGGGCTTTAGAGTTAGCCCCGTTTGGATTTCGGGTAGCAGGTATCGCACCTGGATTAACCAATACCCCCATCCTGAGCCGAGTTTCGACCGAAGCACTGGCTGAGATGACTAAGCAAATTCCCCTGGGTCGCATAGCTGAACCTTACGAAATTTGGCAAGCCATGCGTTTCATTATTGAATGCGACTATTTTACTGGTAGCATCATAGATGTAGATGGTGGTGTGCGATTTTAAATCAATAATAAATAGCAGTTTATGAGCCAAATTCCCAAAATAATACATCAGATTTTTTTTGCGGGAGCAGCAGCACTACCACAAAAATATCTTCGCTATCATCAAACAGTTTTACAACATCACCCGGATTGGGAACATCAATTTTGGGATGAATCAAAATCTTATCAGTTTATGGAACAGCATTATTCCTGGTTTCTCCCAGTGTATAATTCCTACACTTATAACATTCAACGTTGGGATGCAATACGTTATTTTATCCTCTATCACTACGGAGGTTTTTATATTGATATAGATATTGAATGCCTTAAGCCACTTAATAGTTTGTTAGGAGATTTTGAGCTAGTGCTCTCAAGATTAGTTGGCTTTAGCAATGCTATTATGGGAAGCATTCCCGGGCATCCCCTTTGGCTAAAAGTATTCGAGGAATTGCCAAAACGCAAAGACAATTCAGCCAATAAAACAATGCCTTATTATATAGGCTACAGTACCGGACCGATCATGTTAAATGACTGTATCATAGCTTCTCAATTACAGGAAAGCCCCAAAATTCTTGTTTGTCCAGGATACATATTTGAACCAGGTGCTCCTATGGAACTTAACGGGAAAATTTTTAAGAGTTTACCTAACTCACAGACATATACTATACATCACATGACCACTTCTTGGCTACCTCCAAAACATCAGATTATTAGATTTTTGTTCGGTCTAGTTTTAGAACCGTACTGGTTCTTTGGCTCACTGTTTAAAATTTCATAATAATTACACGGCTCATACAAAAATTACCTGGTAGTGTTAACAAAATTAAAAATGGAAAAATCTCTGATGGAATTTTCTCAGGGTAGGGCGATGACCAACACTAATAAACGTTGCGCCTGTTGCTACTAAAAGATTATAAAGCTGTTCTTCATTATCAGCATCTAAAGCACTGGTTGCTTCATCTAAAATGACATACTTGGGTTTTGTTACTAATATTCTGGCAAAAGCTAATCTTTGTTGCTCTCCTAAAGAAAGGATATCAGTCCAATCTTTATCTACATCCAAACCCTCAAATCTTTCTACTAAGTCTGCCAAATTCACCTTTTTAAGCACTTGATAAAGTTCTGCATCACTCAAATCTGTTTTACCACGAGGATAAAGAAGCTGCTCTCGCAGAGTTCCTGATATCATGTAAGGACGCTGGGGTAAAAATAGCATCTCTTCCAAATTCGGACGGGCAATCACACCTGTTCCCGAATCCCATAAACCTGCTAAAGTTCGCAACAGAGAACTTTTCCCAGAACCACTATTTCCTGTAATTAATAATCCTTGACCAATTGGCAGCGTTAAAGAAATATTTCTTATGAGAGTTTTTTGATAATTGGGTGTCTGAATAGTCAAGTTTGTAAAGGTTATATTATCGTCGTTGACAATATCAATATTTTTAGTAAGAGAAGTATTTTTTTCCAGTTGTTTAAAATAGATTAAAAAGATATATAAACGATTAATTGAAGCCGCAAATTTAGTAAATTTTTCAAATTGATACATAATCAAATTGACAGAAAAAGCCACTTGTCCAAAAGCACCTCCTGCTTCAGTAACTTTGCCTACTTCAATTTCACCTGAAAGAATTTGATTACCCAGAATCAGTGCTGGTATAATCCAAGGGAGATAGCCAAACTGATGCTTAAATATATTTAAATAAACCTCTGTCCATAAAATTAATTGCTTGAAATTCTTGAAAACTTCATTAAAGATAAGTTTGACTTTATGAGATTCTGGCAAAATGCCATTATATAAAGCAATAGACTCAGCATTTTCTCGGATACGGACTAAACCAAAGCGAAAATTAGCTTCTTTTTTCAACTGTTCAAAATTCAATTTTGTCAACTTTTTGCCATAAAAACCAATTGTTATGATATAGGCTAATAGAGAATAAATGACCAAAGCAAAAACGAGCTTTTGAGAAATCGACCAGAGAATGATGCTAAATGCAATAACAACAAAAAAAGATTCGAGACAATTGACCAAAAATTGCACAGATTGCTGACAGAAGTTGGAAACATCTTCAGAAATACGTTGGTCTGGGTTATCAATTTCCTTATAGAAGATATTTAGGTCATAAAAAGCACGATTTTTAAAATATTGGTTAAGTAAATGATGAGTTAACCACCGTCGCCAATAAATACCTATTATCTCTCGGACATAGCCATAGCCAGAGTTGAGAAACCCAAAAATGATTATACCCCCAAAAGCAAACAATATGCCTTGCCAAAACCGTAGCCGATCGCGGGCAGAAAGAGCAGAAATTAAATCTCCCTGTAGGTTGTTCAATAATACTTTGACTTGAGTGTTCATGAGCAATAAAACACCAAGCAGGATAAGTAAAAGGAGTGCGCCTCGTTTTTCATCGCCTAACCAATAAAGTTTGGCAATTCCCCAAAACTCTTTAATCCCTCTTAAGCTAAATTGATTCATAGTTAAATTTGTTGTAAGCTACAATGAATTTTGCTTGCCAAAATTCGTCCCCAAAAAAAATGCGTATTTTTACATTTATTTGGTTCGGTCAGCTAGTGTCTCTAATTAGTATCTGGATGACTGGTTTTGCTCTCGATATATCCGTGTTTAAGCAAACTGGTTCAGCCACTCAATTTGCCTTCCTAATAATTACGTCTACAGTTCCACTCGTTATCATTTCTCCTGTAGCAGGAACATTGGTGGATCATTGGAATCGTCGTTGGACAATGATTATCACTCATCTTTTTGCAGGTATATCTAGTCTAATTTTGATACTCATCGTGACCAGTGGTCAACTACAAATTGAGTACATCTATTTGAGAAATATCTTTGCTTCCCTCATTGGTGCTTTTCATGCACCTGCTTATAAAACTGCCATTACTTCTATAGTCTCTCAGGAGGATTTAGGAAGAGCTAGTGGTATGGTTCAATTGGGAATAGGTATTCAGCAAATTATTTCACCTTTAATTGCAGGGATTCTATTGGATTTTATCGGCCTAAAAGGTATTCTTATGATAGACTTATCTGCGTTAATCATTGCCCTTGTTCCTCTGTTTTTACTACGGTTTGGTGAAATAAGTCAAACAAATGATATTGGTGAGAATGTTCATTCTACTTCCTTTTGGGAAAAAATAGTTTATGGCTGGACTTATTTGATTAATTGTCCCGGTCTACCGAGCTTTCTGATTCTCTACACTATTTACCAATTCTTGATTGGCTTCGTAAGTGTATTAGTTTACCCTCTAATTCTTTGTATGACGACTCCAAGCAATTTGGGAAAAATCACATTCCTCGGCGGTGTTGGTATGCTTTTGGGTAGTATAGTCATGAGTACTTGGAAATATAATTTACAAAACTTAATTAACCTAGTTCTATTTGCTATGTCGTTGAGTGGGCTATGTATTGCTTTTGCTGGATTTCGTCCCTCTCTTATCGAAATTAGTCTTTCTACTTTATTATTCTTCTTCATTACTCCTGTTCTTAATGGCTTAGTGCAAGTCTTCTTTCAAACAAGAGTCGTTGAAAATGTCCAAGGAAGAGTTTTTGCTTTAACAGGTGCAATATCGGGTGCTGCTATACCAATAGCAGCACTTTTTGCTGGGCCTTTAGCTGACTATATTTTCGAGCCTTTGATGGCTTTTGATGGTCCTTGGTCTAAAGAACTGGTCGGTCAGTTAATTGGCTCAGGTCCAGGTCGTGGTATTGGTTTACTCTTTGTCATTGTTGGTTTTTTCCTGTTGATAATACCTTTGATTGGATATCAGTTTCCGACACTCCGCCAGTTGGATGACGGTAATAGAATTTAATGGGAAACTTCTTCAGATTCTTTCATTGCCTGACGTAAACTTAAAGGACGCATATCAGTCCATACTTCGGCAATGTAGTCTAAACATTCCTTTTTAAAACCTTCTTTACCAACACTTTTCCATCCTAATGGTAATTCTTGTTTCCATTTTGGCCAAATTGAATATTGTTCTTCATGATTGACCACTACGAGATATATCGTGTTGTCATCTTGTTCGTTAGTATTCATGGTTTTGAGTCTCCTTTTTGAAATAAGCCATCATCACTTAAGTGAATAAAACGGCGTTGGCGTTCTGCTTTGGGGATATTGGTGGTTGTTTTTTGCCCCGTTGCAGAAGTTGGGAGTAAGCGAGCAATTGCTTGTGGGGTGCGGTGGGTAAACAATTGGGGCAGGGAAAATTCGGTTTGGTAAGTCTGACGCAGACGCATGGCTAATTGGGTTATAAGCAGGGAATCGCCGCCAATTTCAAAGAAATCATCGCTAGCTCCTACTCGTTCTATTTTTAATAAACTAGCCATTAGCGAACAAATTGTTGCTTCTTGGTCGTTACTTGGTGCTAAGTATGGGTTTGTCCAATTCCAATCTACTTCTGGTAAGGCGTTCTGGTCTAGTTTACCGTTAACTGTTAATGGCATAACTTTCAGTGGTACAAAGGCAGATGGAATCATATAGTCTGGTAGCTTACTCTTTAAAAATTGTGGTAGTGTCGTTCTCAAGTCCTCCTTGGTATCTGAGATAAAATAGGCAACAAGCTGATGATGACCGTTGGCACTTGGTTGGGCTGTGGCTACGGCTTCTTTTACTTGGGGGTGAGTTTTGAGGGCGGCAGTGATTTCCTCTAGTTCAATCCGAAACCCCCGAATTTTAACTTGTTGGTCAGCCCGACCAATGTATTCTACTTCACGGTTTGGCAATCGCCGCCCTAAGTCACCACTACGATAGAGACGGCAACCTGGAGTTTGAGCAAAGGGATTGGGAACAAATCTTTCTGCTGTTAGACGAGGTTGAGAGAGGTAACCCCGTGTTACTCCTGCACCCCCAATATAGATTTCCCCAGGAATGCCTATCGGCATTGGTTCTAGATTCTCATCTAAAATATAGATGTTTAAATCGGGGATGGATTGACCGATCGCACTACCTTTACTAACGAGCTTATCTTCTTCCGTCAACTTTTTATAGGTTGCATGAACTGTAGTTTCGGTGATGCCATACATATTAATCAATTTTGGCTGTTGGCAACCATACAACTCAATCCAAGGTTGTAAGCTGGCTAGTTCCAAGGCTTCTCCACCAAAAATGATGTAGCGTAAATAGAGCTTTTCTGGTTTTTTGTCTGTTGCTGCTTGAATTAATTGCTTAAAGGCTGAGGGTGTTTGATTCAAAACTGTTACTTCTTGCTGTTGCACCAGTTGTAAAAAGTCTTGTGGTGAACGACTTATCCAGTAGGGTACTATTACTACTCGACCACCATACAGCAGTCCTCCCCAAATTTCCCAAACGGAGAAGTCAAATGCGTAAGAATGAAAGAGTGTCCAAACGTCTTCGCTGTTAAACCCAAACCATGATTCTGTTGCTTTGAATAAGCGCATCACATTAGCATGGGTGACAATACATCCTTTTGGTTTCCCGGTGGAACCACTTGTATAAATAATATAGGCTGGATTTTCTGGTAATATTTGCACTGCCAAGGATTCGGTGCTTGAGGCAAGCAAATCTCTCTCTATGTCTTCGAGGATAATGATAGGAGTCTGACATCCAGAAAGTTGTAAAACTACTTCTTTCTGTGTAAGCAGCATAATAATACCACTATCCTGTAAGAGAAATTCTATCCGCTCTTTTGGGTAACTGGGGTCAATTGGAACATAAGCTCCTCCTGCTTTGAGGATGGCTAATATGGCTATAACCATTTGTGGCGATCGCTCTAAGCACAATCCGACCAGTCTTTCTCTTGCTACACCTTGTTTTTGGAGATAATGAGCAAGGCGATTAGCATGGATTTCTAATTCAGCAAATGTAAGGGTTGTTTCTTGCCAAGTTATGGCAATTTTGTTTGCATATTTAGCGGCGACTCGCTCGAAGGCTGAGACTAAGGTTTCTGTGGTTTTGATAGAAGCGGTGTTGCTAGAAGCTAGTTCTAGTAAATGTTGCTGTTCTTGTGCGGTAATTAGCGATCGTCTACCATACAAAGCTTGAGGGTAAGCTGAAATATCATTGAGTGCTGCCTGATAATACTTACTATATTGCTGAATTTGTAAAGTATCAAACTGTTGCGTATCGTAGATTAAATTCAATTGCAGTGCTGTACTTCCTGGAACTAAACAAAACTCTACCAAGAAGGGGAAGTCTGTTTCTTCAAAAATTTCCACATTTTGCACTTGAATTTGTGGTAAATTTAGCAATCCTTCATAGACATGAAAATGCACATAGTTAAATCCCACCTCAAATAGTGGGCGCTTTTTTATGAGGCGCTGCATTTCCACAAGAGGGAAACTTTGGTAGCCAAAAATTTCTTTTTCAGCCCGAAATACGTCCTGAATTAATTCTAGCCAACTCCCATCGCTTAAAGATATCCGAAATGGTACTGTGTTCACGAATAAACCTAATAGATTCTTACTATCGAGGGTTTCAGGTCGGCTATTGATAACGTTACCCGAAACGACTTCTTTTTGTCCAGTTAAAAAGGAGAGAACCCGCAGATGCACTGCCAAAAGTGACGTTTTGAGAGGGACTCCAACTCTTTTAGATAGTTTTCTCAGAGAGTCAGTTACTTCCTGATCAATAGTGATGGATAAGCGTTTGAGTTGACGTTGAGCGAGGTTGCCAGTGTTTACTAATGGTAGACGAGGTAGGGTGGTTATTTCTAGGTGATTAAGATGCTGCTGCCAAAATTCTTGCTGTTCTGGGGATGCAATTGCTTGTTGTTCTTGGACGATAAAATCTTTATAACTCATTTGAGGAACTTGTAACCCTGGTACAGTTCCCATTTCTCCTGCTTCTAGATATAGGACATAACGTTGTAACAGTTGGGTCAATAACGTCGCCACACTCCACCCATCTAAAATTCCATGATGAAAGCTAAAGCTGAAACTGAGTTCTGTATCAGAGAGTCTATGAATTTGGAAACGGAAAAGAGGTGGTTTGGTGATGTCAAAAGGTCGGTTTTTCTCTGTTTCAATCCATTCTGCAACTTGTTGATGGGCATTCCCAGGAAAATGACGCAAATCCACAACTGTTAAGGGTCGCTCTACTTCCCGGTGAACAATTTGGATGGGAGTGGTGTATCCTATCCAATGAAAAGAAGTTCGCAATCCAGGATGGGCTTGACAAATATCAGTTATCGCTTTTTCCCAGGCGATTTCTGAATATTTCATAACTAAATCAAAGGTAAAAATTTGATGAAAAATCGCGCTCGTGGGATGCCTTTCTGTGTGATAGACCATCCCCGCCTGTAAACTAGAGAGGGGATAGGCATCTTCTGCTTCCTCTGGTAAATTTTTTCTATCTTCGACTGAGAGCAGGTCTGCAACGAGAACATCCTTTGAATTTGTTACTGTCACTGCTGCTTTTTTCGTTGCCAACTGGCGTACTGTGGTAGACTCATAAAGTTCTCTGGTCGAGAGGGCAAAACCTGCCTTTTTCGCTTTGGCGACAACTTGCAAAGCTAAAATTGAATCGCCACCGATATCAAAGAAGTTATCATCAATTCCTACTTTTTTTATTCCCAATGTTTCGGCAAAAATTGCACTTAAGCACTCTTCATCAACATTACGGGCTGCAACATATTTTTCTTCTTCTCTTAAACTGTTCCAATCTGGGGCAGGCAACGCTTTGGTATCAATTTTGCCATTAATATTAAGGGGGAAGGTCTCTAAACTCACATAAGCTGCTGGTATCATATACTCAGGCAACTTAGTTTTAAGATACTGTCTTAGTTGATATGCTGTGGGATTGCTTTCCCCAGGAACATAGTAAGCAACTAAACGCTTTTCTCCTTCCCATTCATCTGTTAAAATGAGCGCCTCTCGCACTTGAAAATGGGATGTTAGTGCTGCTTTGATTTCTCCCAATTCTATCCGAAACCCCCGAATTTTAACTTGTTGGTCTATCCGTCCTAAGTATTCTAATTCTCCATTCGGCATTCGCCGCCCTAAGTCTCCACTACGGTATAGTCTGCCTTCGCCAAAAGGATTTGGTAAGTATCTTTCGGCTGTCAATGAGGGACGATTCAAATAACCGTAACTGACTCCTGCGCCTGCAACATAAATTTCCCCTGGTAGTCCCTCAGCAACAGGTTCTTGTTTTTCATTAAGTAAGTATATACAAAGGTCTGGGATTTCTCTACCGATAATCGGAACAACTCTTGTTAAATCTTGATGAGAAATAGGATGATATGTCAGATGGACGGTGGTTTCCGTAATCCCATACATATTAATTAAACGGGGAGATCGATCGCCATACCGTTCTAACCAGGGATGCAGGCTAGATAAATCCAACGCTTCTCCACCAAAAATCACATAGCGTAACGCTAATTGTCCACCACTAGCTTCATCAGCACGAATCAGTTGGTAAAAAGCGGAAGGAGTTTGATTAAGGACAGTCACTTTTTCTGTTGTGAGAAATTCTCGGAAGGTTTCTGTCGCTCTACTTAGCCAGAAGGGTACAATAATCACCTTACCTCCATAAAGTAGAGCACCCCATAATTCCCACACAGAAAAGTCAAAGGCGAAGGAGTGAAACAACGTCCATATATCTTTGTTGTTAAAGCCAAACCAATGTTCTGTGGAACGCATTAACCTGATAACATTCCCATGGGTGACAACACAACCTTTAGGTGTACCAGTGGTGCCGCTAGTGTAAATAACATAAGCAGGAAATTCTGGTTTGAGGAGAACTTGTGGGGAAATATCTGGTGTTTCTGTCAGTTCGTTGGCTATGGAATTTAGAGTAAAGGCTAATATTTGCTGTTGAGCAAATTGAGAAACATGAGCTTCTTCACATATCAGTGCCGAAATTCCGCTATCTTGGAGAATTAGTTGTAAACGGGCTGTTGGAGAATCAGGTTCGATGGGAACATAAGCTGCACCTGTTTTGAGGATGGCAAGAATTGCAACAACTATGTTTTCTGAACGTTCTAAACATATACCTACTCGCAATCCTTGCTTAACTCCTTGACTAATTAAGTAATTAGCTAAACAATTTGCTTTCCTATTGAGTTCGGTATATGTGAGAGTTGTTTTATTAAATTGAACGGCTATATTTTCTGGATATTGGCAAGCGATGCGGTCAAAGGCGGAAATTAGGGTTTCACTTAGAACTGGAGTTAGGGAAATTTGAGGTTGAAGAATGATAGAGTGATTTGTTTGAGGTAACTTCACCAAAAGACTAGAAATTGTTTGTTCCAGATTCTCTATAGCTTGATTAAATAAATTTTGGAAGTTGCTAAGTATTTCTGTGACTACTTGATAATCTAGATAAGAAAGGTTATAGTCAAAATCAATTTTAATATCAGTGTCTTCTTTGTATTCACGAATATAAACAATCAGTGGTAATCTTTGTTGATCGCTATACAATGGAACACAATTTGTCTGAGTATTGGCAAAGTTTTCGTTATAATCATGTTTTTCGTAGGATAGATAAACCTCAAAGAAATGTTCTTTACTATTGGGGTGTAAACCAGTCAGTCGTTTCATTTCTGCTAGAGGAAAACGTTGATGGCGATAATCTTGTCGTAGCAAAGCGCGGATATTATCTAAGAACTGGTGGAGGGTTTCGTTATCATCAATTTTTAGGCGAAAGGGGATGGTACTAACAAATAAATTTATGGCATCTTTAAAGTTTTTCTTATTGCGATTTAAAAGTGATAAACCGACGACTAAATCTTTTTTTTCATAGCGATTGCTTAAACAAATTGTCAGTATACTTAAAATGAAATGAAAAATATTTGATTGAATTGCCAAACACAAGGAACTTACGCGATCGTAAGTTTGTCGAGAAATGTAGATTGATTGACGCTGACCAATTAATTTTTGAGGTTGAATTTGGGAAAAAAGCTTGGGAGAAAGACCCTGAAGACGCTTGATCCAATAATCGCGATCGCGCTGAAAATTATCGGATTTTAAATATTCTGATTCTTGCTGAAGATACTCAACTAAACTCCAATCTTTTTGCGTTTGTGTAGCTACGCCATCTTTCAATATCTGGTTGTAAGTTACAATAACTTCTCGAAAAAAGATAGCAGTTCCCCAACCGTCCGTAATCGTATGATGATATTTGGCAAAAATAATGTGTTTTTGGCTACTTGTGCGAATAAGCTGAAAATCTACTAGGCAAGCATCCTTGCCAAAGTGAAAAGGTTGAATGAATTGCTTATTTATATAATCCTCAGCCTGCTCCTCACTATTTTCATAAGTAGAAAAATCCACTAATTTTACTCTTGTGTCTTTGTGCAGTGCAATAGTTTGTAAAGGATTTCCCTCTAATTCATAAATTCGTGTCCGTAAGCCTGGATGATAACAAATAACTCTGTTCATCGCCTCATTAAAAACTTCAATATTAAAAGCACCATGAACCGTTACAGTTGCCCCTATATTTAGATGGGTTCCTTCCGGCCACATCATTTGCTCGATATAGATTTCTCTTTGATTTATTGTTAGTGGTAATACTTGATTCATTGCGTGCTAATCCTTTCAAAACTCTACTTTTTCTTAGTTATTATCAATGCCATGAATTGCCCGACCTTGCTTAAGACAAAAGCCTTCCTAGCACAAATGTAAATGATGGAAGACTAATTTTTAAAACACCTTCGACCAAGTTTAACTCTCCACCTGCGGTAGTCATTAGTGCATTAAACTTACAAAAATTACCATACATTTTAGGAATTGGGCAAGCTTCTTCAAAGACTTGTGTTGACCCCAAATTCATTGCCACAAATAGTGGCTGCTCATTATCTGCACCATGAATAAGCACACACCATAGACCTTGATTACCGGAATATAATAGAGTACGGTTTCCCGTTTGAATGACTGAATTTTGTCCTCTGATTTCAGCAAGTTTTTGAATCAGTAAAAAAGTTGGGTGCTGTGTACTATATGCTGCAAAAGTTGGGCGATTAATTGGCCCAAACTGCCACACACAAGCCGGGTTCTCAAACATATCTTCTCGCACGTAGCAATCGTGACCAATCCATTCACCTGTATTCGGTTTTTGATGTAACCCTAAAGCACCAGAAAATTCTTGTTCTGTTCCTTGATAGATAGAAGGTATTTGCGGTCCTAATATCAAGCAAGCAAGACCAAAGTGTAACTGGACTCTAGCATCCTCTGAGTTTTCCAGACGACTCAAAAATTGATGAAAAATCCGAGTTGTATCTTGATTGTCAAGGAACATAATATTTTGCTGCCAACCAGTAAAATATGGTTGTTGTGGTGCGAGAAAACCACAAAAATAATCTGCCAAGCTCTTTAACCAATTCACATTATCTAAAGTTTCTTTGATATTATAGTAAGTTGGGTAATCTATAAAATTGGTGAATTTGGCACTATTGTATTCAATGACTTCTTCGTGACAACTCCCAGCGTGTTCCGCTATCTGGAGGAACTTATTTTTGCCAAGATAGCTCGTATACCTTTCTATCTCTTCTACACAAGGTTCCCAAAAATCCAGACCAACATGACGAGCGGAATCGTAGCGCAAGCCATCAATATCTGTTTCAGAAATCCAGTATTTTAGGTGTTGAATGAGTAATTCTCTCACATAGCTGGTTTCGGTGCGCCAATCTTCCAAGAAGCCAAAAAGCCTTTGATTCACCATGTCAGTATATTTTGGTCCATGAAAGAGGGATGTATTGCGTGCTTCTATGGGAAAAGGCATAACTGCATCCCGATCGCCCTGTATATACTTAAATTCCCCACCCGGAGGCCCACCATAGTGTTCCCAGTTAATGCTATCTGCAATATGGTTATTGACAACATCTAAAATAACGTAGATCTCAGCTTTATGTGCTTCAGTGACTAGCTCTCGCAAACACTCAAGTGTACCGAGGCGGGGGTCAACCATCAACAAGTGAATCGGATGATAGCCATGATATCCATCTGTAGCATTGACATAGATGGGGCTAAGTATAATTGCTCCAACTCCCAATGCCTTGAGATAACCTATCTTCTCAATCAGACCCCTGATTGTACCACCATGACTGGCATAAGGACAAGTGGGGTCATATTCAACTGCACTCATTCCAGCACGATAGCTGTTTGCATGGCGAGCAAATCGGTCAATGATAATAGAGTAGAACAGACGCTTTTCCCAAACATCAGGACTTGGTGTTATACTCACCTTTGGCTTTGGTCCATGTAAAGCCCGCCCATTCACATAACCTAAAAACTCAGATGAGATTTCCGTCACTGAACGGGGTGCCTCATCACAGACAAACAAAAACTGTGAGCGATTAGATGTATGTTCATTTCCCAGGGCATCTACATAACCTAATTTATAGCGATATCCACCCCCATTACTCACCGACGGTAGAACCACTGCAAACATCTGAAAGCCATTTGCTGTTGTGCCTTCTGTTTGTGCTGTTATGCGGTCTATATCACAATATCCCTGTCCATCATTCAACTCATAGGCAACCTGACCACAAACAGGATGTTTTGATAAGTGAACACCAAATATAATCCGAATTTTTTCGTCGCTTCTAAAAACCCAAGTATAAGGTGCAACTTTAGGATCTAAGTGAATTTCACAGTATTCTTCAAAATAGCGCATATGGCACTCCTACCACTCGAACTCCTCACAGATCTGAAACACCAGGGAGTAAAAAAACATGAAAATGCCAGAAATTTATGTAAAACAAGCATTTCAGCACTTTTCAAGCATTACTCTAGCCACGAATAAATTTTATAACGAAGAAGCTTAAACTTCCAAGTAAAAATTCTCCCTAAATGACCTTGACAAAGTTAACCTTGTGTGATCTAAGCTAGTGGGAATGAAAGAACCAAAGTCAGGGATACTTTATCTAAATGGAGCAAGAAGACTCCGTTCTGTGAAACAAGAATCACACCGTAAAGCGTAGCTTAACGGGAGAGTGTCAATGATTAGGGTGCGGGGATTGGGCTGTTGCAGCTAAGATTTCCACTGCCAGCTTTTTGACATGAGGTTCAGTCAAAATGGTCTGATGCTCACCAGTTAAGTCATAAACAGACACCTGTTGTGTCGTTAAACTCCCCCAGCCCGCAGTTCGATCTTCTGGAAATTTTTCTGCCAACGATCGAGTCTTGAAAAAAGAAATACGAGATGTAATAGATTGCGGTTGATAACACAAACTTGCTTGCACATTCGTTTTGTAAACATTAACTAACCCAGCAATGAAGTCACGTCCTAAATCAGGAGGAATAAGTTCAGATTGACGCAAAACTTGCTCCACAAATTCAAATTGAGCTTCTTTTTCTAGACTTGAAAGTTCTTCGTAAGAAATAGCTACGTTTTGGTGAAAGTGAATTCCTATCTGTTCAACCATGAAGCATAGAATACCAGCATCATCTTGTAAAGAAGTAGCAACTTCTGGCGTGGGTAGTGGGGGATGAGTATCGATAATTAATACATTTTCAACCTTCTCGCCAACCGCTTCTAATTGGTAAGCCATTTCAAAAGCAATTAATCCCCCTAATGAATGACCTCCTAATAAATAGGGGCCATCTGGAAAAACTTGTCGAATGGCTTTTAGGTAACTCGTAGCCATTGCTGGAATAGTTTCTAGAGGTGGCTGTCTGCCATCTAAACCCTGTGCTTGCAAGGCGTAAATTGGGCGTTCTTGACCCAAGCTTTGGGCGAGTAAAGAATAGGATAAAGCATAGCCACCTGCTTGATGTACAAGAAATAATGGTAGGAGATTTCCCTGACTCTGTAGAGGAATAAGAACATCTAAATCATCTGGCTTTTCTGTAGCTTCTAACAGGGCTGCTATTTTTTCGATCGTACCTTCACGGAATAAAGACACAACAGGCAAACTGTAATCTAGTCGCTTTTCAATAGCAGCTATTAAGCGAATAGCTAAGAGGGAATGACCACCTAAATCAAAAAAGTTTTCAGTAATGCCAATAGAGCGAGATGGTAGTATTTCTTGCCAGATTCCCAGCAATTTATATTCTAAAGGTGTTCGGGGTAAAATCTGTTTATTTGAGTTAATGTTTCTTTCTATCTTCAGCGTAGATAGGGCTTTTTTATCAACTTTACCATTAGGTGTTAAAGGGAAAGAATCTAGAATAACAAAATTGCTCGGTAGCATGAAATCAGGTAACTTTCTTTTTAAGAAATCCCGCAGGATATTGGGAGAAAGTAAGTGTTTTTCCTTAGCAACAAGGTAGGCAATGAGGCGATCGCCACCCGACGAATCTGCACAAGTCATGACAACAGCATTAAGCACCTGTGGAAACTGAAGCAATACCGATTCAATTTCCCCTAACTCAATGCGGAATCCCCGAATCTTTACTTGATTGTCCCTGCGTCCTAAAAATTCAATATTGCCATTAGGCAAGTAACGAACCAAATCCCCCGTTTTGTAGAGGCGAGAATCCGAATTAGAACTGAAGGGATTGGGAATAAATTTTTCTCCTGTTAACTCAGGTCGGTTGAGGTAGCCTCTAGCTACTCCAGCACCACCAATGTACAATTCTCCTGGTACACCTATCGGCACAGGTTGTAGATGGGCATCGAGGATGTATATCTGGGCATTCGCGATCGGACGACCAATAGGCATGACTTGTCCAGGTATCTCTTGCCTACAGTTCCAGAAAGTGCTGTCAATACAAGCTTCAGTTGGACCGTAGAGATTGTACAAATTTACATCTAGTTTGCTTAACAAATCTTTCGAGACACTAACAGGTAAGACTTCCCCGCCACAGAAGATTCGTTGCAGAGAGTTACAGGTTTCAATACCTTTGTGCTCCACAAGGACTTGTAACAAAGATGGCACAAATTGAACCGTTGTGATTTTCTCTTCAGCAATGTATTTTAGTAGGTAATCCGGGTCAGTATGACCTCCCGATCGAGCTAGTAGCAACTGTCCACCCACTAACAAAGCAGAATAGAATTCATGCACTGAGGCATCAAAACCAAACGGAGTCTTTTGTAAAACTTTATCGTTTGCAGTGAAGCAAAATTCTGTTTGCATCCAGAACGTATGGTTGCAAAGGCTACGGTGTGATATCATCACACCCTTTGGTTGACCAGTAGAACCGGAAGTATAAATGAGATATGCTAAATGATTAGCTTTTGTAAGAGTGCAGGGATTGTCATTGCTCCATTGGCTAATCACCTGCCACTCCCTATCCAAACAGATAATACGCATCTGATGTTGAGGTAGAAGTTCTAGGAATCGCTGTTGGGTCAGCAGCACCTTCACCTGGGAGTCATGGAGCATGAAGTTTAAGCGGTCTTCGGGATACTCTGGGTCAAGGGGTACATAAGCCCCACCTGCTTTCAGAATCCCCAACAGTCCGACAATCATCTCAATAGAGCGATCGACACACAACCCAACTAGGGTATCTGTAGTTACATCTAAAGACTGCAAATAGTGGGCTAACTGATTCGATCGACGATTTAATTCTCGGTAAGTTAATCGTTCCGTTTCATACACAACCGCCACAGCATCAGGTGTCTGTTCTACCTGCGCCTCAAACAATTGATGAATACATTTATCTTGAGGATATTCTATTTGAGTATCATTCCACTTAACTAATAACTGGTGTTGCTCAACTTCTGTCAGTAAAGTTAATTCAGTAATAGGTTGTTTGGGAGAGGCTACAATATTTTCTAGTAACGTTTCAAAATGACCCACCATCCGATTTATAGTTGCTTCATCAAATAAATCGCTTCTATATTCCCATTGCCCTTGAAGTCCCTGTTGTGTTTCTGACATCAACAAAGTTAAATCAAACTTCGCTGTTGTCTGTTCTAATTCCAAAGGAGTTAATTGCAAATTAGGCAAATCGAGTTTACCCATTGGAGCATTCTGCAAGACAAACATAACTTGGAACAACGGATTATGGTTGAGACTTCTTTCTGGCTGAATTTCTTCGACAACTTTCTCAAATGGTACATCCTGATTTGCGTAAGCTTGGAGAGTTTCTTCTTTAAGTCTTAATAGCAAGGTTAAAAAATCAGGGTTGCCACTTAAATCACTTCTAATAACTAACGTATTAACAAAAAAGCCAATGAGCCCTTCAATTTCTTTACGATTGCGGTTAGCAATTGGTATGCCAATCAATAAATCTTCTTGGCTGGAGTAGCGCATCAATAAGATGCTAAACACCCCTAATAATCCCATAAATAGAGTAGCACCTTGGGATTCGCATAGCTTTTGAAATTGGGTAGCTATCTCCTGATTAATTGTAAAAGAGACAGCACGACCTTGATAAAGAGGGTTTGCTGAACGGGGATAATCAGTTGGTAACTCTAAAACCTCTCTTTCTCCACCTAGTTTGTCTTTCCAAAAAGCTAATTGTTCTTGTAGTTTTGTTTGAGCAAAAGCAGTTCTTTGCCAATGAGCGAAATCACCATATTGGATAGGAAGAGGCGGCAAAGATGGGTTATCTCCTAAACACAATGCTGTATAAAATGAAGATAATTCTTTAACCATTACTCCCAAAGACCAGCCATCAGAAACAATATGATGTATCACTAAAACAAAAACATGGGTATTTGCTGCTAACTGATAACCATGCACACGCAGTAAAGGTAAACTACCAAGATGAAACGGGCGAACTATCTCTTCACGAACTGCGAGTTTTAACGCTTCATCATTCAATTGAATAACAGTCAGTGGAACTTGGTAAGATTTATGAATAACTTGTCTTGGAATTCCATCATAACTTTCAAAAGTTGTACGCAATACTTCGTGACGTTCAACGATTAATTGTAAACTCTGCTGTAAGGCTTCTAGATTTAAATCGCCCTCCAAGCGAAATGCAATTGCTATATTGTAAGCCGGATTATTTGGTTGTAACAAATCTAGGAACCAAAGTCTTGTTTGCGAAAAAGAAAGTGGTAAGTTTTCCTTGTTTTCAATAACAGGAATAATATCTGGAGGTGTGTTATCTCCCAAAGATTCGATCGCATCTGCTAAACTTGCGATCGTTGGAGCCTCAAATACCTTCCGCAATGGTAAAGCTACATTAAACTCTTCGCGAATGCGAGAAACAAGTTTAGTCGCAAGCAAGGAATGTCCTCCCAAATGGAAGAAGTCATCAGTAATGCCAATTCTATCAATACCTAGCACATCAATCCAAAGTTTGCATAATCTAGCTTGAGTCGAAGTTTTCGGTTCAACAAAAGCTTGCTTGTCAATCACAAACTCTAGCTTTGGTGCGGGTAAAGCACGTCTATCTAGCTTACCACTGGGAGTAATAGGAAAGCTTTCTAGCAGCACAAAGGAGGCGGGACACATATATTCAGGGAGTTGTTGCCGCACCTGTTCTTTTAATTGAGAAATAAAAGTTTTCACCAAACGTCCCTTGAGGGGGTCATTTGAGTCACCATGAGTCGCTTGAGAAGAACTTTTCTGAGTAATTGGCATAATTGGCAGACGGCGTTTATTGCTTGTTATTTGATAGAAACAAACATCAAAACATCTGTGATTTTCTTGAGAATAACTTATGGTTATTCCCCGACCTATTTCCTTTGCCAAACCATAAAAATAGGATGGGTCAACGGCTTTTTCTACATCTAGATGTTCGATCAAACTTCGTAATTCTCTAATACTATTTTCATGACTATAACCTTCCATCCATTGATAAATCGCTTCATCTTGAATTAACCGTTTATTGGGAATTAAGCGCCAACCAATTGTATCGGTAGAAATAATTCTCTTCTTTAAATCGCTTAAATCGGAATTACTTATTTCCCAATCTTCCCAGTTTACTTCCACAAAATCATGGTCTTCCGTACCTGATTTATGCAGCACAACATCATAACGATATTTCGTTAATTCGTTGTAATTTGATTCCTCTTTAAGATGAATTTCCACTGCTGCTATTGGGAAAACATCTGTTAAATTAACGAAGAAATTTGGGTCAATAACCAACTCGTTTTCTTCTTCTATAAAGCGTTGAATCTGATTTTGAAAACTTTTCCTGTCTATGGTGTCATCAGCTTGATAAAAAGCAATACTGCTATAAAAATACTTTAAAAGAGGCAAACTTCTGTTATCACCAATAAATAGACGACCTCCCGGCACTAATACTTGCAATGCGCCTGAAATGACCTGTTGTAAATACTCAATAGATGGAAAATACTGAGCGACAGAATTAATAATAACTGTATCGAAATAAGCTTCAGGAATTTCCGAAAAATCGATAGCTTCCTTGTGTAACAAATAGACCTGAGAACAAGAGTGCTTGTGAATGATATCTTTTAACCGATTAATAGCTTCCTGAGAAAAATCAGTTCCCCAATATGACTGCACTTGAGGAGCAATTTTGAATAAAATCATCCCTGTACCGCAGCCAATTTCTAAAACCCGATTTGGTTTAAGTGCCTCTATTCTTATCAAGGTGTTATTAAGCCATTGACGCATTTCTTCGGCAGAAATAGGTTGATTATCATAACTACTATTCCAACCAATGATATTAAAAGCTTCACTGTTAATTTCTGAGTCACTATCCCGATAGGTTTCGTTAAAAGTATATTGCCACTCTTGGGTTTGTTCTCGTGTTAAAACCGCAGAACTTTGACTTTGGTTTTGGGGAATAACGTAAGCGGCTATTCTGATATCTTCCTGACTTTCTTCTCGGACAATCACTAAAGCATCCCGTACTCCTGAATGACGTTTAATTACTGCTTCAATTTCACCCAGTTCAATTCGGAAACCCCGAATTTTTACTTGATGATCATTTCTTCCTATATATTCGACTTCACCATTATTTAAATAGCGGGCTAAATCGCCAGTTTTGTAGAGACGATGGTTGACCATTGACTGAACAAATGGATTGGGAATCATCCGTTCAGCAGTTAATTGGGGACGGTTAAAATAGCCGCGAGTGACTCCGGCACCACCAACATACATTTCTCCAACTACACCCACCGGGACTGGTTGACCGTAAGCATCTAAGATGTAGATAGACAAGTCGGGAATTGGTTTTCCAATCAAACTACCGAGACGCTGTTTCACATCTCGTAAGCGAATTGGACGGTAAGTGACATGAACTGTGGTTTCAGTAATTCCGTACATATTGACCAGCAACGGAAACTCTTCGTCGTGGCGGTCAAACCAAGGTTCCAAGCTGGCTAAATCAAGTGCTTCACCACCAAATATCACGTAGCGTAACTCTAGTTCTCCTTCTCGACTTATTAATTCTTCTGCTTGCATAAGTTGACGGAAAGCTGAAGGAGTTTGGTTTAAAACTGTGACTTTAGCATCACATAACAGTTGATAGAATTCTTCTGGAGAACGACTGACTAAATAAGGTACGATGACTAAACGACCACCGAAGAAAAGCGCACCCCACATTTCCCACACAGAAAAATCAAAGGCGTAGGAGTGAAAAAGCGTCCACACATCTCTATCATGAAATTGAAACCATTTTTCCGTAGCTAACATTAAACGCACAACATGACGATGGGTAACAACTACTCCTTTCGGTTGTCCGGTGGAGCCACTGGTATAAATAATGTAAGCGGCATTATCGGGATGAACAAAAACTTCTGGTTCCCTGATTGATGCGGTTGCCAGTTCAGCTTTACAGTTATCGATAAAAACAACAGTTGCGGTGTGGTCTGGAATTGAAGAGAGAAACTCAGTATGAGTCAGTAACACTGCAACTTGACTATCTTCGAGCATATAAGCAATGCGATCGCTCGGATAATCCGGGTCAAAGGGTACGTAAACACCCCCAACTTTCAAGATAGCTAAAATAGCAATTACTAAATCTATTGAACGAGACAACCATAATCCCACCCTTGACTCTAGTTTGATACCGAGATTGATGAGATGATGGGCTAATTGGTTAGCCTGATGATTCAGTTGTTCATAGCTAAGAGTTTGTTGCTCAAAAATTAGTGCCGTTTGCTGAGGACGTAACTTTACCTGCTGTCTAAAAATTTCATGCAAACAAGATGTGACAGGAAAAATTTCCTTTGGTTGAGTAGGTATTAGTGATGCCAATTCTTCTGGTGAGAGGAAAGGGACGCGATCGACTGGCGTATCTGGTTGTGCTACTAAATTCTCTATTAATTTACAAAAGTGACGCGCAAATCTTTCAATAGTTTCTTTTCTAAATAAATCCCTATTATAGGATAAAACTCCTTGTAAACTCTCTGGATTCTCAGTGATAAACAGTTCCAAGTCAAATCGTGCTGCTTCTTGAGTTGCTATTATCGAAATTTCCAAGTCAGTTAAATTAACATTTGCTTTCGGGGCATTTAACAAAGTAAAAGCTATTTGAAAAAGAGGATTGCGGCTAGTATCACGTTCAAGATGTAAACGTTCTACTAATGTTTCAAACGGTACTTCTGCATATTGAAAAGCTTCTAATACTGTTGATTTCACTCTATTTAATACTGTCCGAAAACTAGGCTTATTTGATAAATCATTGCGAATGACTAGCATATTGACGAAAAAACCGATGAGTTTTTCTGTCTCAATTTCTGGACGGTTAGCAATAGAAGTACCGATCGGTATATCCTCTTGCCCAGAGTAACGAGATAAGAGAGATGCAAAAGCAGCCATCAGCGTCATAAATAAGGTTGTACCTTGTTTATGACTGAACTCACGAATAGCGATTTCAAGCTTACTTGGCAATTGAAATGTAACTAAATCACCTCGAAATGTTTGTAATCGCGGTCTAGTAAAATCAACAGGAAATTGTAAAATGGGCAATTCAGCAAGTTGTTTTTCCCAATACGTAAGGCTCTCCGCTAAAGCCAAACCATTCATTTTTTCTTGTTGCCATGCAGCATAATCAGCGTATTGAATTTTTAAATCTGGAAGCTTTATTGACTCCTTTTTAAGGCTTATTTCGTAAAGAGCTATGATTTCTTGTAAAATCACTCCAATAGACCAAGCATCAGCAATAATATGATGGAGAGTCAGAGTCAGAATGTATTGCTCTGGTGTCAGGCAGAAAACTCGAAAACGGATAAGTGGGCCTGTTTCTAAATTAAAGGTATGTTCAGCTTCCAATCGCGCTAAATTAAGGATTTCTTGTTGGCTATCACTGCCATCTTCAAATATAATTTCAGTTAGAACATGGGGATGAATAATTTGTTGTGCTTCCCCATCAACACTCAAAAATATCGTTCTTAATATTTCATGTCGTTGCTGTAATTCTTGAAAAGCCCACTGTAAAGCCTCAATCCTGAGTCGTCCTTTTAAACTGAACACAGAACAAATATTATAAGCCGAAGACGTAGGTTCTAGCTCATAAAGAAACCACAAGCGTCTTTGCTGAAAAGAAACAGGTGCTTCGCTCAGACTGCGACGTGAAATGACACCAAGTTCCGTTTCCTGCTGAATTCCCTCTTCTGCCAACAGTAACTCTAGAAGCTCAATGTCATTTATTTCTGAGTAATCCATCTCAATTCCTTATAGGATTCATGCACTTCTGAACGTGAATCATTATACCATTTCCCGCATTACTTACGGTTCGCTCATGGCTCTCCCGTACTTATGGGGATAAGTAAAACTTATTTAAATAAACAAGCTAACAGCTTCTCTCGTACCCCTCTTCTGTCAGTCTCCGAAATCAACAAGTAATAAAAAGTAGAGTTATCCATTCGCAAAATAAGATTGAAATTGATTAATATTCTGAATTAATTTATGAAAACCCACTAATAAATGACGGTCAGGAAAAATATCTAACCACGGAACAATCAACCACAATATAATAGTAGGCTGAATCATTAAACGTAGATTATTTAAAACATTTTTCCATCCCTCTTTATGATTCCATTGTTGGTGAGTCGAGCAATCTGTATTAGTTTTTTGGCTCTCAGATTCTCTGGGACTGCATTGACTTAAAGACCGGAAAACTTCTGAGTTTAAACTAATCATTAAATACACACAGAAAATGATTTCCCACCATTTTCCGGTATGTCTCATGTAGGCAATATTAAAACAATCTGGCTCAACATATTCTAAACGGGCAGAGCGTGATTCAAAAGATGGGGAAATCGCCATTCGCCCAAATCACACTAACTACAAACAAATTGTAGTTTCCTTGAGTTACTAAAATTTATCCGTTACATATATTATTTGAACAAATGATTGGTAAACAAATCATCGGTAAAAACTTCACCAAACTGCTCAATTACCTCTTTTATAAAGAAGGTGCTTCTTTAATTGGAAGCAATATGATGGGAAAAACACCGCAGGAGTTAGCTGGGGAGTTTCGCTCTTTTCTCCATTTGAACAATCGAGTGCAAAAACCCGTTTATCATGCTGCTAGAAACCTTGTCTGCGATCGCTTTAGATCCTGATTTTAATATTAGACCAACGTTGTACTTAAGCCTGGATGTTCTATCTTCATTACCCACAGATTTTTTAATAGATATTCCCACTTAATCCAGGTATTAGAGGCTGGAACCAAATTTTAATCAATTCAGACCGAGAAATAGAAAAATTATTACCTGAAACCGATCAAACTCAGAATCTAATACAGCAAGAATTAGAGCAATGGACTCAAGGTATTAACTTAAATTAACAAATATTTCGCCTGACTTCTAACTTTTAACTCCTGATTTACTGCTATGTAGGCAGCAAACGCTGCAAAGGAATAAATTATTTTCCGACTCCTTACAAATTGTTTAAGCAGTATAGCAATCGTTGTAACCCTCCGCTTGATGATAACGAACGAGAGATGATTTGGAAAAGTGCCTGTTCTAAACCTGCTTATCCTAGTCGTAATTATTATTCGATTTTGGGCAGTATTAAGCAATGGTCAGCTTTATGAAACAGAGCAAGATGGGGGTTTTAGTTTTCTTGCTGCTAACGCAGCTACAGAAGTGCTTTTAACACCAATTCTTAAATCCCATGAATCTACATTTACCTGTTCATCATTTATCAGGATTAAGCAAAATTAATAGGCGCCTGCTCAAAAAACTGGGTATTAACACTATTTTTGACTTGTTGTTTTACTTTCCCCGTGATTATATCAAGTACCAACGAGTCAAAATATCAGAGTTAAAAATAGGTGATTCCGTTACCGTCGTTGGTAAAATAAAGAAACACGAAATTATCAGTCCGCCCAAAAATCCTCGCTTAACCATTCAGACCCTTATCGTTAGGGATAAAACGGGTAACATTGCCTGTAAACGTTTTTTTAACCATCCCTATTATCAATCTCAGCAGTGGAGAAACGAGCAAAACTCAATCTATATTCATCAAAGCATTATTGCTGTATCAGGAGTTGTTAAACCCGATCATTATTACGGTAAAGTTTTAACTTCTCCTGAAATCCGATTAATTGACCTTGATGAAGCCAGAGAACCGTAATGGACTGATACCTGATAACTGATAATTTTCTATAGGAGTTTTACAATGACTTATACCCTAGGAACACTTTTAACGTTTGAAACATTTCTAACTCAATATGGTGATAATCCCCGCTATGAACTTGCTGACGGAGAATTAGTTGAAATGGAACCAACCGGCCCCCACGAGACTGCCAGTGGTAAACTTGCCACTCAAATCGGTATTGCCATTACAACAGAAAAACTCCCTTGGTTTATTCCCCGAACTTGTTTAATTCGTCCTTTTACTGATGTCGCAACCGCCCGTCGTCCTGATATTGTGGTTTTAGATGAAACAGCACTTTCTAGTGAACCCTTATGGGAAAGAGAACCTGTTATTACGCTAGGGCGCTCTATTAAATTAGTTGTGGAAGTTGTGAGTACAAACTGGGAAACAGATTATGCCCGAAAAGTTGAAGAATATGCTCTTTTGGGAATTCCTGAATATTGGATTGTAGATTATCGGGGTTTAGGGGGTGTCGCTTTTATTGGTAAACCCAAACAACCAACTGTTACGGTTTGTCAACTGATTGACGAAGATTACACCCAGCAACAATTTCGTCTCGGTGAACCGATTATTTCTCCTCTGTTCACAAGTTTGCAACTTCGCCTAGATGATGTTCTTCCTCGTTTTAATTAAATGAAATTATATCTAACGATAGCCAAAAAGCTAGAATGCTCATGTTGAATAGTTGATTAACTAACAGGACTATTACAACACTCACGACCCAAATTACAATAACTAAATATAAATAAGAGTTAGAATAAATATGCTGTTTTTTGGGAGTTAATTGCACTTCAGAAGAAAATTCTGTCACTGAATTAGGACTGCTATTGAATACTGGTATTGCGTGATTAATGCAGAAATAGCGAATTGAATCAGGAATCAGAATAACGGGATAAAAACCTCTGGCTGAATTCATGACATTAAGAATTTCTAAATTTAATAAAAGTTATATGCTTGAAAGTTTAATCAATTCCTACCCTATAACTTATTAGCCCATAATTTAATCATCCTTAAGAATTAAATAAAACTCGACTTCCTGTTGATTTTAATAAATGATTAATGGGCTAACGCCCAAGCCCAGAGGTGAAAATAACATTTTCTGAGTTATTAACTATGTCTACAAATCAAACCCAGAGTACCCAAAGAACAACTCCTGATCCTTTGAAATCTACACGAGAAAAACTAGCCCGAAAAATTAAAACCGCATTGAAAACAACAAGCCCAGAAGAAACACTTCAAATCTGGATGTTAATCAAACAGCAAGAACTTAAGAGAACAACTCCTGGGTTATCTCAACAGCAAATAGAAAGCGTTCTGCAATCTTTAATTTTAGAGTTAGGCTATGATGTCATTGCTATGCCAACTCTACCATTGGCTGCTTCCCTAACATCAGAAATACCCATCGATACAACAAACTCCAATCCCTTAGAATCGGATGAAGAACAGGAGGATAATCAAACGGATTTGGATAACTCTGATCTTGAGGATGATGAAGAGAGTTATTCAGAAGTTTATAGAGAAAAAACTTCCTCTCGCAAACAGCGAGTTCCTGCTTTGAAAAAAGTTGAATCGTTAAGGGCTTCTAACCGAAATGGAAAACACTCCTAATAGCCCCAAAATCGATGAGGTTCCAAATTCTCCTGGTGTTGTAATCACTGATTTCTGTGATCATTCATTCGCTTCGGAACCTTTTTTAGAAAGTTGTGAACCTGATAATAATGAACTCACACCAGGAACTTTAGCGATTTTTGTCCAATTTGAAACGTTTGATGAGTATTTTCATTGTTGTGGAAAGTGGTAATTTATGTACTTAGCTAAAAATTTGTTAGCCCGATATTCAATCCAATCGGTTGAACTCTGGACTCAATTGGAAATGGCTGAAACTCCTGAACAAGAGGAGGCGATTGTTAAAGCAATTTGGGACAATCAAACAGACCAAGAAACGACTGTTGATAGTCACGCTGAATTAGCCGATCAATTAGATGCTGAAATTTGTGCAATTAAAGCTCGTTTAAAACATTTAGTTACACTGCATAATCAGGCAATTGAACGACTAGAACGGTGGCGTAGTAACCTTGATAAAACTTTACTCTATATTCACCAAATGGGGGTTGTTTCTACCAATATTGTTGGCCGATCGCGTCACATCCAACTAAAAGAAAATCCCCCAAGTTGTGAAATCTTAATCGATCCTTCTGACTTACCTAGCGAGTATCGTACAGAAAAGCTTGTTGTTGCGCCCAACAAACGTAAAATCATTGAAGACTGGAAACAAGGCATTCCTGTTGATGGCACTCGTATTGAACGGAAACTTAGAGTAGAATACGCCCTAGTCCCGTCTAATCTAACGGGTACAATTGAAGTTATTTCTAATCGTAGCACTTCCTCAACTACCCGGAATTCTGATTCAATGTCAATACCCAAAACCAAGCGGAAAGGAAAGACATTTTCTAAAAAAAATACTGAGAAGTCTAATCAAGGAATAAAAGCATAATGGTTTGATTTAAACTATCCCAAAATTACAAATGATTGTGCTTTACTGACGACAGATAGCTTTTATAATAATAGAGCTATCTGTTATTTTTTTATGTTCTATCTTTTCTGTAAAGAGGGGCTAACGCCCATCAATAGGATGATAATTAACCAATAAGCACCAAAATGAAATGGTTAAGCCCACAACGTGCCGTTGCTTCTGCTAATTTATCAATAACGAGTGAGGAGCTAATTGAATATACTCTTCAATCTGAAGAGGAAGAAACAATAGAAGAAAGATTTCAAAAAGTTGGCTTGTTATTTGATCGCGATCGCTGGCAAGCTAACAAACCTTATTTAGCTCTACTTTCTCCAGCTACTATCCAAAATGAAGTAGCTATAAAACCTTCTAATTCTGCTACAGATTCAGATTTAATTGATGGTGAAAGTTTGGCAGAGGAAGATGGAGAAAATACTGTAACTGAACCAGAAGAACTTAATAATGCACAATCTCAGCAACAGGAAGAACCTTACAATTTTGAACAATGTACCATCGAACTACATCTAACATTTAAACCTGATGATGGTCATCCAGACGGGCGGATTGTGATTATTTCAGCCAGCAGCCACGGCGACTTTCCTATTGGTGAAAAAATTAGAGCGTCAGCCTTGGGAGAATTACCCCCTCTTGTTCAAACATTATTTAAGGAACTTGTTGCTGATTTTCCAAATCGCCAAGCACGACGACAAATGGCTAATATTCGCAACCAAAAGAAACCAACTTCTAATCCCAATAAACTTAAGAATGAAACCAGTAAAACGGTTAAATCAGAAACTTCTACCCAACCCAAAGCTACTGGAACTCAACTAAGTTTATTCTAAAATTGAACCCCTTACCTAACTTTAGGAGAACCCAATGACTTCAAAAAAGAAAGTGTTAATTTCCTTTGAAGGACAACAGCATCCTGTTGATGAAGAAATAGCCAATGATGATCAGGAACTTCGTAAATTGTTAACAACTTACTACCCAGATTGTGCTAATGCAGACATTATCAGAAAGCCAGGAGAACTGATTACCATTGCTAAACGAAATGGCTCTAAAGGATGAAAATAATCATGAAAATTAGTCCCCTAGAATTTCTGATTAATGCTCCCGAAGAAGTCAATCCAGCCCTTTCTATGTGCCGAAAGCTCCAACGATTAGAGCTTGCTGGAGAACTCGATAGTACCACAATGAAAGAAATGGTAAAAACGATTGAGTTAGCAATTTCCCAAGCAACAGATGATATAAAAGCAGTTGAACAAACGAAAGAACGGCTGTTTAATAGTCAATCTGTTGCTATGGCTATTCCAACAGGGTTTTAAGATGGCTATAATTTGGAATGCTAAATTTGCTCTGCAACTGTTACGCCAATGCCAACCTATCATTGATATTGAATCAGCCATTGACTATTTATGGTCTAAACTGAACACCTATCAGCTTCTAAATCTTTACCAAGAATTGTTTCCTATTGAATGGGAAAAAAGCCAATCTGAAATTTACTCTGAAAATAACGGTCATAGTCCCAAAGAGTTGGAGTTTATTTCACTGGTAAACGAACATTTATTTCCGATTGATGACTTGATTATCGAGACTGCTTATGAAGAACGGCTGTATCAAATTACTTGTGTAAATTTTGCCCCTAATGTACCGGAACAAAATCCTGTAGAATATCTTTGGTTACAAACCAAAAATTTCGTTAGAAAATTTCATCATTTATGCTCATCTTTTAAAGTAGTTAAGTGGCTATTTGAGTTTTTTACTCTGGGTCAAATTTTTGATTTTCCCAAGCTTTTTATGTACGGGATTTTGCCACAACCTATTTAGGATTGCTATATCTGTACTTAGTAACTTTAGCATTTCCTTCTTCTCATCTTCTAACTGTTGGATCTCGCGTCGAGAGGAACGCATGGAACTATAGTTATTTCTAATACTTCTAATAGCAAAAATTAAGAATACAGCTATAGGTAATCCACTTAAAAACAAAACAATCACACCTTTTAACTGTGCTAAATAAATAATTAATAAGACTACTAATAAAATTATTATTCTCAGTAATAACTTTACTTCCTCTATCATTCCTAAACTGAGATTCCATAACTCAGACAGAGTTTCTCTCCAAGGCTGGTTTATTTTTGATTTTTGAAGTTTCCTGTAGTAATCAATTATTAATTTATGCAAATTTGATGAATACTTTTTCAAGCACTCGTTATAAAATAATATTTTGTGTTTATATTCATCTCCCTCTAAAACAATTTCTAAACTAAAATCTTCTTCGGTAGGAATTTCTAAGGTAAAGTATTGGATAGCTTGTTGCCCATTAGGATATTTGTTTTGATTAGTCTTAATTTCAGTTAATTTTTTGTCCAAAAGAGCATATTTTTCTAAAATCTTTTCTTTTTCTCGCTTAAAATCAGTAGCCCGCTTCAAAAGTTTTTTGTAAAGATGATCTATCTCTTTGTGAGTCAGGATTGATAACGGAAATTTATCAATTTTTCCTGTGCTTTTAAGTTCTTTGATAGTTTCAGAAGTTATCTCAGGAACGTCTATCAGTTTATCTGCAGGGCCGTAAATCCAGAAATTCCAAAATTCATTTTCATTGCCCGATAGAGGCGTATTATCTATTAAAATATTTAATTTGGCTTCCAATATTTTATCAGCAATATTTTTTGGTGATTCAGATAAATATTCTGAATAATCTGCCAATTCATATCCTATAGATTCAATTGTTGTTGCTGCTGCCCACCGAACCAAATCGCTTGATGACCCGGACTGTGCTAGGTGACTCAGCGTTTTTAGAAAGTCAGGGCTTTCTCTACAAGTGGATTTTGAGCCATCGTCTAGCTGACCAAGAGATAGAATACTTAAAGCTAAAATATCATTATTTTTGTTTTTTCTCATTAAGTCCAAAAATGTTAGAAACGGCGGGTCATTGCGAGTTGCCAAGCACCTGAATAGTTCCAACTTTTCGCCTGGAATCTGACAAGATTGAAAAGCAATTAAGATTTCACGTTCATTGCTGATAGAGTTATAATCCATGTTTTTATTTAGGGATAAAGGATAAAATTAGGATATTTTTAACCCTCAGTGAAAGCTACTAATTAAATAAATCAGCTACTCCATTGAGAAAATCACAACCATTACCTACAAAATCGAATATTCCATTAACATTGTCAACAAAGGTTCCTGCATTATCTATCCAATCCTCCATACTATTTGCCTTATCTTTGGCATCTTCTACTTCATTTTTTTGCTGACTAATTTGCGTCTCAAGTTGAGATTGAACCGTAAATGGAGATGGGGCACATCTAGGGATTAATGAATTTACTGCCTGCTCCATTTGGTCGATGCGTCCTTCTGTGATATTAATACGCTGATTCAAATTATTGAGCTTAGACTTCATCCGCCCAATTACTTCACGAATTTTTTGTCTACTCGTTTCTATATTCCGTTCGCTCTGTGCCTTGGCTGCTTCCAATTCCTTGATTAATTGGCTATCTGATTGAAGATAAAGTCCCGGACGACTTTTAACAAGTGTTAAAGATGCTTGTACTGCTTCCATATCTTTTTGATAAGATTCTAGCCGATTTTCTTCGGAGACAATCTCTCTAGCATCTATGCCTATCTGTTTTTCCAATTCCTGATTACTCTGGAATTCCATATCCTCAAATCCTATGAATTGCTAAGTTTAACAAACATTTCCTTTACATCGTTCATAGCCATACTGCCCAGGAAGTTTTGCATTACCTGACAATTATGGCTAATAGCTTTCAATTCTGTCACCTCTGGCTCACTGCTAAAACGAGATTGAGTGTTTGTAATCAATTCTAATAAATCAGTAAACTTTTTACTAAGTGCCTGTTGGGAGCTACTCATCGTATCTACTACTTTGAGGGGTGAATTGTCATCTTTTTCGAGTTCCACTAGCAAAGCAGGTACTAAGTTGACTTCATCAAACAATTTGAGCAAGTCCAGATAAGACTGGTTAAGTTTAAGTGCCTGGCTTGTTAGTTTATCGTAATCCAAACCTAAATTTTCAACATCTGAATGCAAGGCTATTGTCCTCCTTGTTGCATATCTTGATTTACTTTATTAATCTTTGCTTGCTCAATCGCTTGATTAAAAAACTCTTTGAGTTTTACCTCCCAATCTTTTCGCTCTTTTGCTAATTTTTCCAAGTTATCCCCCACTGAGGCATAGTTTGTTTCAGTTAGCTTTCGCCACTCTACCTGAATTATACCAAAGTTTTCTTTCACAACGGCTGCTTGCTCTGGTTGTCCCAAAAATTCCGCTAAAGTAGCTACCCGCTGCTCGATGGCTCCTAGCAGACGACTTACCTGCTGCCATTGTTTGTTTTGCTTGTCACCCAGAATGCGATTGTAGGCAGTCGTCACTTCCTGGTACTGATGGTCAAAGGTGGTCAGTTGGGCGAGAAGGTGCGATCTCAATTCCAACAACTCTCTCAAGCTGAGATGGCTAACATACCGCAACTTCTTAAAACTGCGGGGATTGCGAGGATCGATTCCGCGAAGTGCAGACCGGATTTCTTGTGGGTCTTGATTGAGAGTTAACTGTAATTCTCCAACTAGACGGTCAAATATTTCTCGTGTCAACTCTACAAATAATATCTCTAAATGAGGGGACTTTTGAATAACTTTTTGCAGTTGCTTGTCCACTAACTCAATCACCGTTTTTCGATAATCTTCGCAGAAATATTTATGTTCGCTGATAGCTGTATTGAGTAAAGTTTCCATTCCTTTACGATACCAATTTTGTTGCTTAATGTGTCTAATAATGTTGCTACTGGTGACGGATTCTTCGATCCCTAACCGCACTTTTGCACTATTTTCATAGGGAATTTTTACGACATTGGGGCGATACCAGCCCTCCATATATATAAAAGATTCACCCGGAGTAAGACGGGCGATTTCTTCAATTTGAGATTGTTCTAATAGCATCGCTTGACCAATATCTTTACGGTCATCTAACGAGACTAATCTATGAGCAATTTTGATGTTTGTATTCTTCACTACCTCAGCAGCTACACCTGTTGGAAGTTGATCGGCAATAATAATTCCTTCTCGTAGTGCTCTCATTTCTGCCAGCATTCGAGTGATGTAATTTGCTGCTTCCTGCTTTGTATTAGCTTCTTCAGGAGAATTTATTCCTAAATTACGTCCGACAAGATTATGAGCTTCTTCTAACAAAATAATATGCTCTGGCAAGCCGGGCCCGGAAGTCCGGTTTGGATTGCGCTTGATATATTCTCGAATCTTAGTCAACAAAAAGAAAGTCATCAAATTAGCTTGATCTTGATTGAGATAATCCAATTCTAAAATTGTTGGATATTTCAACAATTCAGCAATTGTAGGACTGCTACGCTGGGTGTTTAACATAGCACCAACACCCCGGCGCAGCAAACTACCAATCCTAACCTCTAAAGCTGCTTTGAGATTAGATTTTACCTCACCCACATAGTCTTTAGTTTCAAATAAAGCTGTAATTTTATTATATAAATCCCGCATTGTTGGAATCGCTCTATTAGTAGGTGTTCCCTCTTCAATACCAGTCCATTCCTTGTCATAATAAATTTCTTCCAAAGACTCCGAAAGTAAAGCTGGCAAAGGGCCAAAAAGTGGCAAAGCTCCTCGAAAACTTGCTTCTAAGTTGGCAATATGCTCAAAGAAAGGTACACCAGCCGAAACTTCAAAAGGATTAAATTGGAAAGGAGAAATCAGATCATTTCCCAAGGTATAAACTCGCAATTCTTGGGTCAATATTTTTAAACTATCCTTTTCTTCCTGAGAAAATGATTGACAGTGCTTTCGCTGTTCGGAAGTCAGAATTTCATAATTAAAATGATTCGGATTTATATTTAAAAGGGAGCGATACTCAGTTTTTGCAGGTTCAAATACTAAAAATGGAATATTATGAAACCATAATTGTGTGAGTAAATTAAAGGCAGTTGTTGTTTTGCCACTGCCAGGAACACCGCAAATAAAAGCGTGTTTATTTAATTGCTCTAGTTCAATTGGAATTTTATTTTCTGGTCGAGTAATCTCATAGCCACCAAAATCAATCCATTGCTTTTGCGGATCTACGCTAGTAATATCGTTTTCTTGACCAATTCCAGAGACAGGAGCCTCACTAGGAACTACAATGCGGAACAACCCACTAATTTCGTTAAAAGTAGTATAACGGTGGAGAGGTTCTAAATCTTTCATCAACACCCGGTCTCTGCTCCTTGCTACATCTCGATGACCAAACTCTGATTCTCTCAATTTATCCCATTCTTCCCACTGAACTGATGTTGACAGTTGACCCATTTGTGTAGCGGTGAGACTATCTTCAAATGCGGGATGCTCACAGTTTAATACTACAGTTCGGTAGCGACTTTTTTTAGTGCCACTTAGGAGCAAAGTTCCCAATACACAGCGAATGGCAAGCTCATCTTCTCCTAGCACTTTAAAACTATACTGATAGAGGCTTTCTGTTAAGTAAGAAGATTGATATTTTTCGTAAATACGAGAAACAATCTGCATATTTTTATTAGTATCACTCGAACTACTTGAGTTAAAAATACTGGAATCTTTTAGTAGTTTCAACAATTGACTGATTGCGTTAATCCAACCTGATTTTTCTTGTAGTGATGTGTGATCCGGTTGTAGAGTAATTTCTAGCATCAAGCGCCGATTAAAACTGGCAATGGACTGACATACTACTAACATATCATTACTATCTTCTGTTTCCCACTGTAAAGGAACATAGCATCCCTTGATTAACTGCTTTATTTTTGAATTTTCACTTTTTTCTTCATAGTAATTTGGCTCATTGATAAGAATTTCTTCATACTTAATAGCTTCAGCTATATGAGTTACCCAGGTAAGATTTTTAATGGGAGTAGCTTGCTCTGGCTTTAAAATTTCTGCTACTTGATAAAAATTACTGAGAAATCCTTGGCTGAAAATTTTCGTTATGTCTGTCTTCAATTGTTCATTTTGTTCAACTTCAGATGATTGACTAACTACCAGATAAATACCTAAGCGTTTGTCAAAGCTAGAATTAGGTGTATATAAATAGCGAATAGAAAATGTAAGTTTGTAAACACGACCGATCTCACTCAGCAGAAGCAAAAAGTCTTTTTGACTGCTCAGGACTTTCTGCCTGATACCTTGCCCATATAAGGAAATATACTTCTGTGATCTGAGATCAGGAAGTTGGTGGATTTGAAAGATCCATAAGGGAAACATCAAGGATACTCCAAGTTTTAAGTACCTACACAAAATTACTTGCACTTCTGTCTACTAAAGTTACTTATTACTGATGAGAATATATCAGTAATAAGCATTAAAAGGGCGGCTACCGCCGCCGGAACGAACCAAATACCCAACCTTTTTGTTTTTGTCAGCCCTACGCTTAAACCCTATCTATATAAGTAGGATCAGCCTGAATTCGCTCATCGAAATCCATATTCTCCCATTCTCCAATAATCCTCCTCGGTCTGTCCATTAAATCCGCCTGAGTGCTAATGGAACGCACGAATGAGTATTTATCTTCATCTTATGACTCAATCGTCAACTCTACCAGCCCGGTATCTTCCTCCTCTTCAAATAGAACCTGACTAACTAGCGATCGCATCAACCTCAAGTCCCATTTCAACCCCCTCAAAAACACTACCAATGGTCAACACCTGACCAGGTTTAAACCTGTTAACGCTTAGATAGCCCCATCATACCTTTTCAACAATTCCAACTCTAACCCTTCAATGATTAGGAGAAATCAACTCATGGTCACTACAACTGTTACTGAAGAAGGACTCAAAATTCCTGTCTTTTACTTCACTCATTAGCTGATTCTGAAGGCAATCAACCCCAACTTATTTTAGATCGTTCCAGCATCAAAGGTATTAACAAAAAACAACTGAAATATCTGATTCCTTGTGGTGATTATGAGTTACCGAAAGCCATCCTGGGTAATCGCAAAAACAGTCAAATTGGCATCACCCAAACAAGCTGGCAATCTACCGGAGTTTGGTTTGATGAAGAAGCTCAAAGACAAGACTTAGTAACCGCCGCTAAAGCCGAAGCTCAACGACTCGCAACCTTGCAACGTGATCCGATGAAATTGCGCCAAGCGATGATTGAAGATCATGACCGACGGGAAGCTTTTCTAGCTCGTTTGAATGAAAGAAAACTTCAAGAACAACAGGATAAACTTCCTAGAAATTGTGATGATGAAATCACAGTTGATCATGAAGATAATTCTGAAGAGCAAAAGCGGGAAAGACAAGATATTCAGATGCTAAAAGCTGATCAATAGCAATGGCTTTACCTTGTGAAGATTTACCCAGAGGTATTGTTTGCGCCAACCATCTCGAACAAGGAGTCCGAACTCTGGAGAAGATGAAAAGCTATTTCTTAAACAGCAAAAGCGGTTCATCTCGGCTTTGAGTATTATGGAAGAATACGAAGTTGATTACCAGAAAAATTCCTTACGGGGTAAAGATGCCAAAGAAGTTAAAGAGAAAACGGGTTTAAACCCCGATACTTTACTAGAAAAAGTTGATGAATGGTGCGAAAAACACAAAAGCCGCACTTACTTTTTCCAGTATAAAGGAGATGACCGACTTTATAAACAATTTGCCATGCCCGCCGATTTTCCTGATCGTTATTTATTGCTTGGGTTTCATAAATTAATTCAGAATATTAATCAATTTCAATCTTATTTTCCCAATGGATAACTCTACTTTTTATTACTTGTTGGTTTCGGAGACTGACAGAAGAGGGTTATTTTCTAATTTTACTTCTAGGAGACTGACAGAAGAGGGGTAATTGTTAAATATTTTGTATAAAAATCAATTTATTGTTACAATCTAACTTTAATCAAAAAATGTTGTAATCTGAAGATTGTGATGAATCGCCCTGTTCATGATATTGCTTTAGGATGTCGCTGACTCCGAAAGTCAAGCTGAATATCTACGTTGTTTAATAGTATAGCCTGAAAAAATTTGGGGCAGCTTCACAGCTTAACTCTCGTAATTTTTCATGGAATTGAGAACTTCAATATGTTAGAAAGCTTCATCAAAACCTACGCACCAGAAAGTCTTGATAAAAACTACAAACACACAGCCATGCTATCTCATGGAGGTGTCGTAGTTGCCTTTGCACTAGATTCAAGCCAGCAGTTTTGGTATACCGTATTGGATCTAGAAAATAACGACATTCAAAGTCCACTTGATGTTAACTATTGGTTTAAAGAACCCGTCCCGATCAATTTTCCCAAAGAAATTACCCAAGTTGGCTACAGTATAGCGGGGAATCAAACGATACCCGACCCCACAGAACAACTGTTAACCGACGGCACCAAAGAAGTTAAACCCGACAAGGACAAAACCCTCGAAGAGCGATTTCTAGCTTCTACCGCACGCCTCACGGCGGATGCTCCGTTTCAGGTGATGTCCGACGGTCAATTTGTTTATCTGATTCGTCAGGCAATTGAAGGGAACCATCCGCGTAATGTTAAAGTCGGTGACGTGCCGATTGTGAATCGCACTTTGTTGGTTGATCGCTTTGTGTTTGTCGGTACCGAGTTAAAACCTAAGTTAGAAGTCCGTTACCAACGCAGCCGCCACAAAGATCGTCCTTTGAATCGTAAAGATAGCCTATCGAGCAAAGATTTAGAAAATCAACCCTTTTATGAACCGACCCAAGAACTGGATATGGTTCGGAACTTAACGGAAGGTCGTTTCTCAGTGGTGCTGCTGCCAACTGCCATTCCCAATATCAAACGCTGGCAGATTTTCGCCCATAATAGCAGCACTGGATTAATTGATTCCTTCAACATTGAGCGCTCCAAAGACGGGTTATTTAATCCTCGTGGCACTCAGTTTTATACCTGTAGTAGCCACCCAGAAGTCTTCGAGTATACTCCAGGTAAATGTCCAGAATGTTCCAGTGACTTGATTCCGAAAACAACCAAAGAAGGCTTTGCCGAATCCGCTTTAGTGTTCAATGGTACGGATACTTGGGTCGAAACCCGCTTAAACGATTTGTCAGGTTCAGCCTTAACCATTGAGTATTGGTTCAAGGGACAATCCTTACAGTCTGCCGTCCGACAACAGGATGGGAGCAATTATATTATGGCGGGTTGGCAGGGGAAACATATTCTCTCTAACGATGGCGGAACTGACAACGGAATTGCAGTTGGACAACTCGCTACAGATGGAAATTGGCATCATATTGCCATGACCTGGAAACAGGATAGTGAGAATGGGTTTATTAGCTATCTTGACGGCCGAGTTGTGGCTCAAAGAAAGAGTGCCAATACTCCCTTACCCAAAATCAACGCTCAGGTCTTGCTTGGTGCCTACTATGGCCAAGAATTGACCAACGGTGTAATTGATGAAATCCGCATCTGGAACCGAGCCAGAAGCCGAGGCGAAATTAAAGCAGATCTCAACCGTCGGCTAGTCGGCAATGAAGATGGGTTAGTCGCTTACTGGCGCTTGGATGAAGGATGTGGCAATATTGTTCATGATCAAACCGATAACGGCTTCCACGGCACAATCCAAGGCACAAGCCTTTGGGTGAACTCTGATGCACCGATTGGGGATAACCCTGGAGTCACCCGCAGCAGCTTTGAAATTCATCAACGAACGATTGCCGGAGGATTATCGGCGCTCCTCTATTATCAGCAGGAAAATATTAAAAGCGGCTACAGCAACGAGCCAAAACCCCTCAAGAAAAGCGCTCGGATGATGCTGGCTGCCCCCACTCGCCAAGCTAGCGAAGATAAAAACTGTATTGCCATCCTGGATTTTGCCGTGTCCCGTGAAGGCAAATTGGCTCTCATTCCCGATACAGTGGCACTCCCCGTCTTGGGCAACACCGGGGCAGCCTGTTCCATCAACGATGCCCTGGATCGCCGTAGTAGTCTGGAAGTTGAACTGGGTAACTTGAATCGCAAGATTAATGATTTAACCAACCGCATCGCCCAACTCAATGCACAGATGCTTGCGAACCAAGAAGATTGGGTGAATTTAGTTGCCTATTTTCTGTTTGACGAAATCAAAACCGAAGGCTCAACCCGAAAAATTTTAGACCGAGCAGGCAACAATCACGGCATCGTCATGGGAGCCTCCTTAGAGAAAGATCTAACGTTGCCAATTTCGGGCCTAGACATCCTGGAGCGTCCAGCCAACTGTATACGATTTGATGGGGTCGATGATTATATCCAACTCTCCCAACCTCTCCCTATTTTCTCCAGTTCATTTACCGTTTCGATGTGGCTCAAAGTCCCCCTGAATTCGGATCGGGGTATTTTGCTGGGAGACTATCAAATTCCCAGTGGCTTGAATATCAACTTTGAAGTGCGCCACGGACTCTTAAGGCTTTACTGGGGCGCGAGTCCAGACTTAGTGGGAACCCGAAATATCCGAGACAATCAATGGCACTATATTAGCTTTGTCAGAGATCGGGAAAGCAAGAAGGTTTATACCTATATTGACGGGGTTGTCGATATTAATTATACGGGGGAAATTGGCAACGCACGGGCTGTAATTCCCCACAGAATCGGTCGTGATAGTCGGCAGGACATCACGAATTTTGAAGGGTTAATGGCAGAACTTTGTATCTGGAAGGTAGCTCGTACTCCCGATGAAATTCGGGCAGATATGTATCAGCGTCATGGGGACGCAGCCCAAGCCAGTTTACTCAAACAGTTGAGTGAGTGTCAACAGGAACTCAACGAAACCCAAATCCAACGCGCCCAAAAACTCACAGAGTTAGCGGTAGTTCGTGATGCACAATTCGGCGAAGTCCGAGTGCCGATGGAACTGCTGCATATTGATCGCTTTGGCTTAACGGTGACGGGCGGTTTGCTCAGTTTTGCCTACACCAACAATAGCCCAACTTTGTTTGACAGTGCGATCGGCAAATTAGGTTTGTATTTTGTTGGGGCTGCCAACGACCAGTTTTTTGCTGCCTATTTTGATACCCTCACCGAGCGTGTTGTTCATCGCTTACCCGCAGAAGTTGGGCAACTGATCTTAATTGCTCGAAACACGGATGGAGCAATGGATAGCACAACCATCACCGTTGAAAATGGTAGCACCGATGACACTTGCCAACTGACTTTTAGCAACGATGAAATTCAGTTGACCGAAACATGGCCGGATTTGCCACGGAATGTTCAAACCCTCGCGCAAATCTTGAATGGTAATGCCTTGCCTCCAGTCATTGCCCCAGTCTCCGATTCTCCAACGGATGGTGATGCGCCACCTATCCCCAACACATCCATCTATTATGACTATGCCCAAGTTATTCTGAATCCATCCGACAAGAGCGCTGCCAAAGGTTCGCTATTCTTTGCAGTGAGTATGGGCAATGCTAGTGGCGTCATTCAAAACACAGAAACCCCGATTAACTTAGGGGAGATGAAAACCCGTGTTAATGAGTGGGTTGCAGATTCTCAAGGCAATGCCCTCTACTTTGACGGTCAAACAACGTTAGCCAGCAAAACCAGCACCACAGAGCTTGAGCGTTTCGATGCTCCTAGTAACGTGACAGTCGAAACCTGGGCGAAACCAGAGACTGTGAGTAATAACCAAAGCGTTCGCCTGATTAACCATCATTCACCCCGTTCGCGCTACTTTTTAGGATTGAAAGGGGTTTCTCCTGGCTCGGCTCTGGTGTTTAATGGTCAAGATACCTCGGTAGAAACGGGCTTGACGGATCTCTCCGGTTCAGCCTTAACGATTGAATATTGGTTCAAGGGAAAAACCTTACAATCTGCCGTTCGGCAACAGGAAGGAACGAATCTCATTGCGTCGGGCGCGAACTGTAGTCAACCGATTGAGCCTGCGAATCAAACGAATTGTCTACAATTTGATGGGGTCAATGATTATATCCAACTCTCCAAACCTCTCTCGATTTTCTCCAGTTCATTTACCGTTTCTTTATGGCTGAAAGTTCCCCTCAATTCGGATCGGGCTATCTTGCTGGGAGACTATCAAATTCCTAATGGCTTAAATATCAACTTTGAAGTGCGTGACGGACTTTTAAGGCTCTACTGGGGTGCAAATCCAGACTTGGTAGGAACCCGAAATATCCGAGACAATCAATGGCACTATATTAGCTTTGTCAGAGATCGGGCAAATAATAAAGTTTACACCTATATTGATGGTGTAATTGACATCAATTATTCAGGCGCGATCGCTGATCGGCAGGCTGTAATTGCTCACCGAATTGGTCGTGATAGTCGGCAGGATATTACCACTTTTGAGGGTAAAATGGCGGAACTTTCCATCTGGAATGTGGCGCGCACCCAACCCGAAATTCAAGCCGATATGTATAAACGCTTCACAGGTACGGAGACAAATTTAGTTGCATATTGGCCGTTGAATGCCATTCAAACGGAAGGCTCCGTTCTCAAAGTTGTAGACTTGGTAAACAATAATTTTGGTACGGTACTCAATGGCGCGATCGCTGTTAAAGATACTCTTCCCACACCGCCGAACCTGAGTAAAGATGCGTTTCATATTCTTTCCAATGATGGCGGCATCCCGAATAGCCTTGCGGTTAAGCAAAAGGTGATAGATGGACAATGGCATCATGTTGCTATGACTTGGCAGCAGAATACTGTAAATGGCTTTGTCAGCTACCTAGACGGCGAGATTGTGAGTCAGCGAAATAGCAGCAACACGCCGCTACCCAAAATGAATGCTAAGGTGCTGTTGGGTACTGCATTTGGCACAACGGAATTTCTTGAAGGTGCTTTGGCTGAAGTCCGGATTTGGAAAGTGGCTCGTACCCCGACTGAGATTAAAAATGATATGCGCCGCCCCATCCGACGAGCAGAACCGGGCTTAGTCGGCTGTTGGAGCTTAATGAATGGTGATCTGCAAGATTATTCCGGCAACAGCTATCATGGCGTCTTGCGGGGGAATAGCAGCAGCACCGATTATCCCCTAGAAGCTGCGGTTTTGGTAGCTGGAGTCAATGAACAACTGATCCAGACGGAAAATTATTTCTTTATCCATGAGTGGACTCATCTGGCAGGTGCGTTCCGCCAATCTTTTGCCCTTCAGTTTGATGGCAAAGACGATCATCTCAATGCTGGCACAGCAGAGGATCTCAACTTAACCCAAGATTTAACGATTGAAGCCTTTTTGCGGGTTACGGAGTTAGGTCAGGAACGGGGTATCCTCACAAAAGGACGGCTAGATGATGGGGGAGATCAGAATGTTCCCTATTCCTTGTCTGTCGGCCCAAATGGTCAACTGATTTTTGCCTTTGAAAAAACAGACTACACCAAGGAGAAGTGCGAATCGGATCGTTTTCTAGCTACGGGTCAATTCTATAAAATCGCCGTGACTCGTGCCCAAGGCACGGACAAACAGGAAAATAAAGTCAAAAAAGTGATTGGCGGTCAAGAAATGGAAGTCACCGAGTCGGTTACGGTGAACCAATGGCAAGAAATTCGCTTTTTCATCAACGGTCAGGCGGCTGGGATGAAGCGATATGAGGATATTACACCCGGAACCACTGATCAACCTTTGGAAATTGGTAAAGCTTACCGGGATGGGGGTGTGGCAACGTTCTTCAAAGGAACGATCAGCGAGGTGCGCCTGTGGAATAAAGCTCGGGGTATCAGTGACTTAGGCAAAGCTCTCAAGGGTTCTGAAAGTGGGCTGGCGGCCTGGTGGCGCTTTGAGGAAAATGCTGGTAATACAGCCTTTGATTCTAAGGGCAGTAACCACGCCAACCGCATCGGCGCTCGCTGGGTGAAAAACCCTGATCCACAAGGTTCTAGCTTTACCCTCTACATGAATGGGGTTTCCCAAAAAACGCGAGTTGCTGAGGGTGTACTGAAATGGGGAGATCAGAATTTCACCTTGGGGGGATACCGAGAAAACAACGTTCAGCAACACTTGTTTAAAGGCAGCTTAGAAGAAACTCGCATCTGGAAAACAACCCGAACCCAAGAGCAAATTCAGGATAATCTGTTCCGGCGCGTGTTGGGCGATCGCAAAGATCTTTTAGCTTACTATCAGTTTGATGCAGATGCCGAAGACCGACTGCCGGATTGTTCCGGTCGAGCGAATCACCTCATCGTTACAAACGCAGATTGGCAGATTTCTAATGCCCCGGTCAGCTACGAAACGCCCCAAGTTCGCAGTGCCTTGGCAGGAGTCCGAACCACCTTCCAGGGGCAAATTCACAGCCGTCCGGCAATTCAGGAATATGGTGACACCCAATATAACAGCGACAACGAGTTAATCGGGGTGATGAAACGCTGCTATTCCTACATTAAAGATGGCGAATGGCAGTTGATTACGGGCTTTAAAATTGGCAATATCATTACCGAATGGATCGGTCAAGCTCAGTATGATCCCCAAATTGTGGGATTTATTGAAGGGGCGCCACCTGTACCCAGCGAGAACTGTACGATGGATGCTCAGGATGACTATGCTGGTGGCTCGTTGGTGGAAATTGTGGAAGCGGACAACGTGCAGTATACCCTATCTGCCTCCAAAGAAGGCACGTTAGATGCGGCGTTCAAAATGGCAGCTAGCGTTGGGGGCGGCACAGGAACTTATACGGTAATTGCGCCGTTTGGGGGAGGCATCGCCCAGGAAGTCACGGAAATTGACTTTGAAGCCAAGCTCGAAGGCAGTATGGAAACCAGCAATGGTTGGTCTGGTGAAAGCAGCGTCAGTTCTGGCAAAAACGTCTCCAAGAACACCAAAGTTAAGGCGCTGGGCTGTTGGGAAAGTGATCATCATGTTCTGAACACTGCCATTGGTCAACGCTTTGTCTTCAACAACACGGGGTTTGCCCTGGTGCAGTCCGACACGGCAGATATTTTTGCCCTGCGGATGGAACATAACAATGTGTTGATTGCCTTCCGGTTTCAACCGAATCCTGATATTCCTAAAGATTGGAACCTGATTCCGTTCCAGATGAATCCGCGCTATGTCTGCCAAGGCACGTTAGATGGTCGCGTTGGCATGGATGACAATGGCAATGTCTATGATCCCAACTACAAAAACGCCCGTGACTACGGGGAATATAGCTACTTTAAACCGAAGGAAGCCTATTCTCTGAAGAATCGGATTCGCCAGGAAGAAGAGGAACTGAAGACCTACTATGAAAACTTCAGCACCTCGCCATTAGATGCGGATCGAGCGGGTAAAGGGGCTGCCATTGGAGCGGGTATTGGTGCGATCGCAGGGCCGTTAGGGGCTGTTGCTGGTGCTGCTGTGGGTGGCTTGATTGGCGGGTTAACAGGCGATAAGCGCTTGCCAGAAAAATTAGCTAAACGTAACCTGGTTAATACCTACGTTTGGACGGCAGAGGGTGGCTTCTTTGCCGAAACAACGGAGTTAACGGACTCCATGAGTGAAACCGTTGGCGGTTCCTTCTCGTTGAAGGGTTCTGCTACGGGTGGTTTTGGCACGGATATCGAGATCTTTGGTGTGGGTGTGAAGCTGGAGATGGAAGCTGCGATTGGAGGCAGTTTGAACCTCACCAAGAGCAAAACCCGAGACTCGGAAAAATCCTTTAGCCTCAATGTTGAGTTGGAAGTACCCGACAACATCCAAAAATATGTCGATAGCAAGCCGATTTATGACCAAAACGGCAAACCTGTTTTACAAGCGGGTAAAGTGGATGCCTATCGCTTCATGACATTTTATCTGGAGCCGAGTGTGCAGAACTTTGACACGTTTGTCAACAAAGTGGTTGATCCGATTTGGTTAGAGGAAAGTAAGCATCCTAATGCGGCTGCTATTCGGAATGCTCTTAAGACCCAACAAAAGGCGAAAAAAGATACGGAAAAAAGCATCCCTTGGCGGGTAATGCACCGTGTCACCTTTGTCAGTCGGGTTCTGCCTGAAATTCCGGTGGATAAAACCCCGCAAACCCCTGAAGAAACCCTCAAAGCCGCTGATATCGATAGCAACTACGAACTGATTAAGCGCCTGGAACCGTTTGTCAGCGATAAGCTGGATGATTATGTACAGTTTACGGATGCTGTGCGGAATGCCATTGATGCCTATATTCCTGAGTTGAAACCTGCTAAGGATTACATTGTGGAATATATGTGTCAGTATTATCAGGTGTTTGATTGATGAAGAGATAGCAGACAATAGTAAGGCGTTTGAGTAGCAACTGATACTGACCCAAATTGCTGAGTTAGAACCAAGAAGGGTTCAAGCATTTTTGCTTAAACCCTTCTTAATTAGGTCTGACCTCTACAGGCAAACTACTATAGCGCTACGCGAAAGGGAACAGGGAACAGGGAACAGGGAACAGTAAGAAGTGAAAGGGTTTCAAGATTTA